>CBDVDV010000023.1:0-29294 GCA_965372835.1 uncultured bacterium
AGGAGCGACATGGGAACGGCCGAATCCGGGACCTTCTTGGAGATCATCAGTGTGGTCAGTCTCATGCCGAAGGGGTTGTCGTGGGCGCCCGCCTGCCAGATGCTGACCCGCTCGGCCTTCCAGGTCTCCACCGGGCCGACGGTGAGGGCCTGGGTGGGTACGTCGGCCACTTTGCCGCCACCCGAGGTCCGCGCGTTCTGGATGACGGTCATGGGATGAAGGTCGACCACACGGGCAGCGAGTTTGAGGTATTCCTGGGGTGAGGGGGGCTGGTCGGCGTAGTCGCCCTCGCGCTTCGGAGGGTCGTTGAAAGCCCAGTGCTTGACTTCTCCCTGGCCGCCCTGCATGAGGGCGCAGTGCGCCTGGTCATAACTGGCGGTGTAGTCGGCGAGGTTGTCCGCTTTGGGGAAGTGGAGGTTTTCTTCAGGCATGGCGAGGGCCGGCTCGATCCTGTCGAAGCACAGTTCCCGGTCGGCTCGCTCGAAGGAGAGCGGATGGTCGGCTGGCACCTCTCGGCCGTTCACGTACCACTCGTCCATGCCCCAGAAGTGGGCGTGACGGAGGTCCAGTTCCAGCGCGTTGACCAACTGGGCCACCAGGGGCAGTTGCTCGGTGGGCCCGACGGGGCCACAGATGCCCGCGGGCCGCTCTGGGGTGGCCTGCGACCAGGCCTCAATGTACTCCAACGCCTCGGCCAGGTAGAAACTCTCCAGGGTGTCGTAGAACACCACTTCGAAGCCGGGACGGGCCAGTTGCAGCATGTCCTCAGCGGTCAGCCTGGCGGCGTCATTCAGGATCTCCTCGTCCAGGGTGGTGTAGTCCCACCAACCCGGCGCCACAACGCTCAGCGGTCTGCTCACAGTTGCCTCCTTCCCTCAGGTGGAAAAGGGACCCTCCAGTTCTCGTTCATAGTCCTGGTCAACGATCACCTTGTCTCCCAGGGCCTGGGTGAGAGGGTCGAAGTCGGCACCCGAGAAGCCCAGGTGGCTGTGTCGACGCCAGCCCTCGGCGTAGCGGAACCGTCCGGACATCGTGCCTACCTCTGCACACGTGTCCTCCATGGTTTTGAGGTAGGCGTCCAGGCTTTGGCTCCGATCCAGCCATTCTTTCTGGCTCTTGTGTGTTGCTAACATCTCCCTCTTGAGGACCATCACCGAGGTGACGTCCACATAGTGGCCGGCGAGGATGCGCCTTCGGAGTCCGTCACGGAGCCCATAGGGGAGGGCGTGGTAGATGGCGACGTCGCCTTCGGTGGCGGCGACGGGAGGGTCGGTAGGGAAGTTCCGCATGGTCCGGCAAAAGGCTCCCGAGACAGCCAGCCGGGACACGTTGGCGTGGTCTTCCATGTAGTCCTGAGGTGAGGGGACGAGCAGGATGCTCGCATCGACCTGGCGGATGACCGCTCCCACTTTCGCCAGGAGCGTTCTCTGGTAGAAGATCTCGATGTCGTTCAGCAGGCTGGGGTGGTACACGGCGCCGATGAGGTGGGCGGCGGCCTTGGCCTCTTCGGTCCGTATGGCGACGATCTCCTCAAGCGGCAGCGTCGCCGTACCACAGGAGCCGTTGGCCACGTTCATGTAGTGGAGTTCGTAGCCGGCTTGACCCAGGAGGATGAGTGTGCCCGCCATCATGAACTCGATGTCGTCCGGGTGTGCGGCTATGGCAAAGGCGACCTTTCTGGTTCCTTCCATCAGTGACCTCTCTCCCGGTTCGACAGTCGCCGTGCACTCGAGCTGCCTTGGCCGAGTACGCTCTTTGTCTGCGCGCTCGGGACTACCAGTGGTTGGCTCCGGGCCCCGTGCCCTCCTGTATGATAGCAACATGCCCGCGGGGATACACGGCAAGTTTCTTCCCGCCGGCGCTTGGATGGTGTGCGCTGAGGCCGGGCCGGACTCAACAACGGTCGCCGGGGTGAGGAGAATTCCCTTGCCCGGCGGGGTTCTTTCCGGTATCCTGAAAAATGATGCCGGGTGAGTGCGCTGCTGCGTCCTCTGGTACACGGTAGCGTCACCGCTCCCGAAAATGCCCCACCGAGCGGACTTGGCACCTGGAGGCATCTGTGGCGGGGCTGAGTCCGGGTTGGTGGCAGCATTGGCTGATACCATGCGAAGGAGAAGGTGATGAGCGCGCGGGTGTTGTGGCCCGCTGCCCTTCTGGGTCTGGTGGTGGTGCTGGGTATCCACCTGGCGGGGCAGGATGACGACCCTCGGGAGCTGCGTGACTACTACGAGTACTACGAGTACTTCGAGGAGTTGGCCCGGGTCGTCGTGGAGATCGAGGCCAACTATGTCGAGGAGGTGGACCAGAAGAGGCTCTTCGAGGGCTCCATCAAGGGGATGCTGCGGGAACTCGACCCTTACAGTGCCTATATTCCTGAAGAGATGTACCGCATCTTCAGGCAGGACACCCAGGGCTTCTTCGGCGGTCTGGGCATCCACATCGGCATTCGCGACGAGCAACTCACCGTCATCGCACCGCTGGAAGGGACACCGGCGGCACGGGCTGGTATCCTCCCCGGGGACAAGATCGTCCGCATCGAGGGAGAAAGCACCGAAGGTATGAGCCTGTTGGAGGCGGTGAACGTCCTGCGAGGTGAGCCCGGGAGCCAGGTCACCATTACTATCCGCCACGTTGGTTCGGAGGAAGAGATCGACGTCACCATCACCCGCGAGATCATCGAGATTCACAGTGTGCGTGGTTACCGTCGGCTTCCCAACGGCGAGGGTTGGGACTATTGGGTGAATCCGGAGGAGAAGATCGGCTACATCCGCTTGAGCGCTTTCCAGGAGAACACGGTGGCCGAACTGGACGGAGCCATGAGCACGCTCGTCGCCGAAGGTGCACGTGGGCTGGTGTTGGACCTGCGCAGCAATGCGGGAGGACTGCTGGGATCGGCGGTGGCTGTCGCCGACCGCTTCATCCCCGAAGGGGTCGTCGTCTCCATCCGCGGTCGAGTTGAGGGCACCAAGGAAGAGCGGGCGCATGCCGACGACGACTACCCCGCGGAGATGCTCCTGGCCGTGCTGGTGAACCGTTACAGCGCCAGTGGCAGCGAGATTGTCGCCGGGGCCTTGCAGGATTACAGCCGCGCCACCCTCATCGGGGAAGAGACCTTCGGCAAGGGCTCCGTTCAGAAGGTCATCCCCTTGCGCGACAACGCCAGCGCCATCAAGTTGACCACGGCCAAGTACTACACTCCCTCCGGGCGGAGCTTCCACCGTGACCCGCGAACCAAGAAGGGGGGACTGATCCCCGACATCACCGTGGCTTTCACCACCGAGCAACTGGGCCAACTGCACCGCCGCTGGCAAATGCTTGTCGTGGAGGCGGAGGAGCCTGAGCCCACCGGTGAGGAGGAGGTCAAGCCCTTCGTCGATACCCAGTTGCAGCGGGCCACGGACCTGTTGATCGGGCTGCACGTGGTCCGCTCTGCCATCGACTAACCGGGGGGTGGCTTGGTGCGGTTGCTGGGTATCGAGACCTCCTGTGACGAGACCGCAGCGGCCGTGGTCGCTGAGGGCCGTCGCACCTTGGCCTCGGTGGTGGCCTCGCAGATTCCGCTGCACCGCAAGTTCGGCGGGGTGGTGCCCGAGATCGCCAGTCGGGCGCATCTCCAGGCTATTCTTCCGGTGGTCGAAGAGGCGCTGGCCCAGGCTGGGGTTGAGCCCCGGCAACTCGACGGGGTCGCCGTCACCGTCCGCCCCGGCCTCATCGGCTCACTCCTCGTAGGGGTGAGTTTCGCCAAGGCTCTGGCCCTGCTCTGGGACCGGCCCTTGGTGGCCGTGGACCACCTCCTGGCCCACATCTATGCCTGTTTTTTCGCCCATCCCGGGCTGGAGTCACCACTGGTTGCCCTCGTCGTTTCCGGAGGCCACACCAGTCTCTACCTGGTCGAGGAGCCGACGCGGACCACCCTCCTCGGAGCCACGACGGACGACGCGGCCGGCGAGGCCTTTGACAAAGTAGCCAGCATCCTCGGACTGGGCTATCCGGGGGGGCCGGCCATCGAGCAGGCCGCCCGGGGCGCTCAGCCCACGGCCCTACGCTTCCCCCGTACGCTTCTGGGAGAAGGGTCTCTTGACTTCAGTTTCAGCGGCATCAAGACGGCCGTGCTCTACCACTGCTTCGGTCAGGACGCCTCCGAATCGAAGAGGTCGGAGACCCCACTCCGGCGCCGAGAAGTCCCCGCTGATGAGCAGGCCAGCGTGGCCGCTGCCTTCCAGGAGGCCGTCGTGGAGGTGTTGGCGGAGAAGTGTCGCCGGGCGCTCACTCAGACGGGGCTTCGCCGGCTGGCGGTCTCGGGCGGGGTGGCGGCCAACGCTCGGCTGCGGCAGAGGCTGGGACAGTCGGCTCAGGAGGGGGGCTGGACGGTGGCCTTTCCTCCTAAGGAACTGTGCACCGACAATGCGGTGATGGTGGCGGCCCTGGGGGCGGAGTTGCTCCGTCGCGGGGAGGTGGCGAGTCCGGAGGTAGCAGCGGAGGCAGGCGCGTGAGCGAAGCAAGCCAAGCCCCGACCAAGCGCTTCCGCGTGGAGTCGATTCTGGTGGTGGTGCTCGTCTACTTCTTTCTGGTGAGCATCAAACTGCTGGGAGCCGGCTTCGAGGCGTTGGGCGGTGACTTCACGAGTCTGCTGCAAAACACCGTGCGCAGTCCGTTTGTGGGCCTGGCCATGGGCGTCCTCGTGACCAGTGTGGTGCAGAGCTCCTCGGTGACCATCGCCACCGTGATCGCGATGGTGGGCGCCGGTCAACTGCCGGTGCAGATGGCGGTCCCCATGATCATGGGGGCTAACATCGGCACCACCATCACCACCACCCTGGTGTCCATGGCCCACGTGCCTCACCGCCCCGAGTTCCGTCGGGCCGTCGCGACGGCAACGCTGCACGACTTTTTCAACATCTGCTGTGTCGTCATTCTTTTCCCGCTCGAACTGGCCACCCGGTGGCTGGAGAGAGTCGCCACCTTTCTGACTGGTATGCTGACAGGGGTGGAAACGGGCACCATGCCCGACCCTTTCGGCTTCTTCATCAAGCCCGTCGTGCACCTGATCTCGGGAGTTGCGGAACGAGTAGTCGGCGCACTCAGCCCTGCCGGGGAGGCATCCGCAAGGACCGTGGGTTTGGTACTCATTCTTGTGGCCTTGGGGATTCTCTTTGGCAGCCTGACCTTGCTGGTGCGAAGTCTGCGCCATTTGCTGTCGGAGCGGATGGAGGGCATCCTGGACCGCTACCTCCTGGCCAGCACCGGACGGGCCTTGGCGCTCGGGTTTGTGATAACGGCTCTCTTTCAGTCCAGTTCGGTCACCACCTCGCTCATGGTGCCTCTGGGGGCAGCCGGTCTGCTCAGTACCCAGCAGGTCTTCCCCTACATGATGGGAGCCAACCTCGGCACGACGATCAAGGCCACCGTCGCTGCGCTGGCCACGGGTCGTCCCGAAGCGCTGACGGTCGCCCTGGTGCACCTGCTCTTCAACGGCGCCGGCGTTGGCCTGATGTTGCTCATACCACCGCTGCGTCGGGTGCCGGTGTACCTGGCGCAACTCATGGGGCGAGCGGTCATGCGCAACCGCTCTATTGTGTTCCTCTACGGTCTGTTGGTATTCTTTGTGCTGCCGGGAGTGGTAATCCTTCTGGGCGGCCTGCTCAACCGGTGAGGCCCTCAGAGGCGTCCACGGGGGACGGAGACGAGACCATGTTGAAAGAATTGATGGCGGCGTGGCGGGGTGGCGACCTTCTGACCCGCATGCTCAGCGAGTTCGACGAGATGCTCCTCGATGCGGAGTGGATGTACCGGACGGTCTGGGGCGTGGTGTACCAAGAGGTGGCGCCCAAGGAGGTCGAGGCGGACATCTATGCCCGCGACAAGAAAGTGAACCGCATCCAGCGCCGCGTCCGC
Organism: uncultured bacterium; assembly: GCA_965372835.1. Taxonomy (GTDB): domain Bacteria; phylum Planctomycetota; class DG-23; order CBDVDV01; family CBDVDV01; genus CBDVDV01. Next base: position 5,896 of record CBDVDV010000023.1, read on the forward strand.
CGACAGATCATCGAGCACCTGACCCTACGACCCGAGGCCAATCTCGCCGCCTGCCTGGTGCTCATGAGTGTGGTCAAGGACGCTGAGCGCATCGGCGACTACTGCAAAGGCATCTATGAAGTGGGGGAAGGGGCACGGGTCCGCTTCGAGCAGGACGGCTACGCCAAGCCACTTCGGCACACCGTCTCGGACGTGGGCGCCCTGTTCGACCAGGTACGGGTGGCTTTCCGTGAGGGTGAGGAGCAGATGGCCCAAGCCCTGCTTCACCGATGCCGGGAGATCGCCAAACGCTGCGACCGCATCATTCGCGGCCTGTTTCGGTGTAACCTGCCGCCGGCCAAAGCGGTCGGCTACACGCTGCTCTTCCGCTACCTCAAGCGCGTCGACGTCCACATCCTCAACATCGCCACCGCCATCATCGCTCCCGTGCACGAGATCGATTATATTACCGAGTATCTGCGAGATGAGGACAAGCCGGAGCCCTCCTCGACATGAGCACGACCAATCTGCGCACACTGCTGGAGAACCTCGCCGCTGGGGGCCTCTCCGTGGACCAGGCCTTGGGGGCGCTGCGGGCCATGTCCTTCGAGGACCTCGGCTTTGCCAAGGTGGATCACCACCGAGCGGTGCGCTGTGGCTTTCCCGAGGTCATCTTTTGTCCGGGAAAGACGGCCGAACAGGTCCGGGCCATCGCCAGCCGATTGCTCGAGGCCGGTGCTCCCGTTTTGGCCACCCGGGCCGACGCTGAGGTGGCCCGCGCCGTTGAGGACCTCGACCCCCGGGCCGTCTATCACGAAGCGGCCCGGGCGGTGGTCATCGAACCGGAGCCTCGTCGCCAGCGGGTGGGCATGGTGGCAGTGGTCAGCGCCGGCACCGCCGATATCCCCGTGGCCGAGGAGGCCCGGGTGACGGCGGATCTGATGGGAGCGGAGGTGCATCCTTTCTACGACGTGGGTGTAGCCGGGCTGCACCGGCTCCTGCGCTACCAGGAGCAACTCCAGCAGGCCAACGTGCTGGTGGTGGTGGCCGGCATGGAGGGGGCTCTGGCCAGCGTGGTGGGCGGGCTGGTGGAGGCCCCGGTCATCGCCGTCCCCACCAGCGTGGGCTACGGGGCCAGTTTTCAGGGCCTGGCGCCACTTCTGACCATGCTCAACAGTTGTGCCGCTGGGGTTGCGGTGGTCAATATCGACAACGGCTTCGGGGCCGGCTACCTGGCCGGTCTCATCAACGGGGCCATCGTCAGTGGGCCCGGGGAGTCGAAGCCGTGAACTCCTCCCGGGCCGACCTGACCGTGACGGAGACTGTGCCTCGGCTGGCTCGTCGGCGGGCCGAGGCCCACAAGGGCGATTTCGGACGGGTGCTGGTGGTGGCCGGCTCGCCCGGGATGATGGGCGCAGCGTGTCTGACCGCCCAGGGCGCCTTGCGCTCGGGAGCGGGGCTGGTGACCCTGGCCGTCCCTTGGTCGCTCCAGGACGTGGCCGCGACTAAACTCACCACCGTCATGACTCTGGGGCTGGCTGAGAGCCTGGCCCGGACGTTCTCCCCGCGGGCCCTGGAGGAACTGAGGAAGATGGCCGGGGACTTCGACTGCCTGGCCGCAGGTCCGGGCTTCGGCCGTCACCCGGACACGCTCCTGTTCGCTCAACAGCTGCCCGCCGTCGTGGAAGTGCCGCTGGTGCTGGACGCGGATGCGCTGTTCGGCCTCGCCGAGGAGCCGGGGAACATCCGCCGGGAAGCCCCCACCATCGTTACCCCACACCCGGGCGAGATGGCCAGGCTGACCGGCCTTCAAGTCGCCGAGGTGCAGGCGGACCGGGTGGGCCGGGCCGCAGACTTCGCCCGGAGACATGAGTGCGTGACCGTGCTCAAGGGAGCAGCCACGGTGGTGACGGACGGCGGGCGTGTCTACGTCAACTCCACCGGGAACCCGGGCATGGCCACCGGCGGCAGCGGTGACGTGCTCACCGGGATGGTGGCGGGACTGCTGCCCCAGGTGAAGGATGCCTTCTCGGCGGCGGTGCTGGCGGTGTACTGCCACGGTCTTGCGGGCGACCGGGCCCGGGACCGCCTGGGTGAAGTGGGACTGACGGCTGAGGACATCCTGGCAGAGGTCCCGCAGGCCCTTCGGTCTCAGGTCGAGCAGCCGGCGAGCGGGAGCGAAGCGCCGTCGGGGTCGAAGGCTTAGAGCGCTTTCTGCCTCTGGTGAGAGGACGCGGTGTCAGCAGACACGGATGCCAAGACTAAGGTCGGCTACCTCAAGCAGATGATGGAGATCCGCGCCTTCGAAGACAAGGTCTTTGAACTCCTGGGTCGGGACATCATCAAGGGAGGCTCGCACGTCTACGCCGGTGAGGAGGCGGTGGCGGTGGGCGCCTGCGCCGCCATCACCCAGCGCGATATGATTACCAGCACCCACCGGGGCCACGGCCACTGCCTGGCCCGGGGGGGTGACCTGAAACTGATGCTGGCCGAACTCTGTGGGCGGGCGACCGGCTACTGTCGTGGTCGAGGTGGCTCCATGCACATCGCCGACGTGGAGGCGGGCAACTTAGGGGCTACGGGCATCGTCGGCGCCAACATCCCGGTGGCTACGGGGGCGGCCCTGGCCTGCAAGATGAAGGGTGCGGACTCGGTGGTTCTCTGCTTTTTCGGCGACGGCGCAGCCAACACGGGCTCCTTCCACGAGTCGCTCAACATGGCCGGGGTCTGGCGCCTGCCCGTGGTCTACATCTGCGAGAACAACCTTTACGGAATGAGCGTCTCGGTGGAGCGGGCCTGTGCCGTGCGCGACATCGCCAGCCGAGCCGCAGCCTACAACATGCCCGGAGTGGTGGTGGACGGGATGCAGGTCCTGGAGGTGAAGCGCATCGTCGGTGAGGCGGTGGAGCGGGCCCGCCGGGGGGAGGGGCCGAGCCTCATCGAGGCCAAGACCTATCGCTACCGCGGCCACTCCCGCAGCGACCCGCGGCGCTACCGCAGCAAGGAAGAGGAGAAGTACTGGCGTGGGCGCGACCCCATCCTGCTCTTCTCCCGACTCTTGATTTCCGAAGGGGTCGTGACTGAAGAGAAGGTGGGGGCGCTCCAGCAGGAAGTGGATGAGAAGTTGGCCGAGGCCGAGCGGTTCGCCCTGGAGGAAAGCCCCTTCCCGGACCCGTCGGAACTGTACCAGGACGTCTACACGGGCTACGTCCAGGGGCCGCGGGGTTTAGAGAAGGTTTAGGACCACCATGCGCGTCTACATCATGACCGACCTCGAGGGGGTGAGCGGCGTCTTGGAGTTCGACGATCGGCAGAGCACCAACCCCGTGGCCCAGAAGAAGCGGACCTTCCACCGGCGACTGCTCACTGGGGAGGTGAACGCAGCGGTGGCGGGGGCCTCCGACGGTGGGGCTACCTACGTCCTGGTGAATGATGCTCATGGCGGCGGGAACACCATCCTCTTTGACCAACTGGACCCACGCGCGGAGGTCATTCAGGGCCGGGAGCGGGGCCGCTGGTTCCCCTACCTGGACGGGAGTTTTGACTGCGTCTTCAAGGTCGGCGCCCACGCCATGGCCGGCACCCCGCGCGCGGTCCTCTGTCACACCTACAGCCGTAAGGTGCGCCACTGGAAACTCAACGGCCAGCGCATCGGCGAGTTTGGCGTTCTGGCTCTGGTGGCCGGGTACTACGGAGTGCCCACGGTGCTCTGCACCGGCGACCTCGCTGCCGGCAATGAGGCTCGGGAACTGATCCCTGAGATCGTGGTGGCAGCGGTCAAGGAAGGGCTCTCCCGCTTCGCCGCCAAGCAGATGAGTCACCCCAAGGCCTGCGAACTCGTCCGGGAACGGGTCGCCGAGGCCGTCCGGCGGGCCCACGATATCCCTCCGCCGACGGTGGCGGGTCCTTACACCTTTCGGATCGAACTCTTTGAGAACTCGTTCGACCCGGAGGCGCCGCCGACCGGGGGTACCGTCATCGACCCGACCACCGTCGAGTATACTGAAGACGACCTGCTGGCAGCGTTCAGCCATTTCCACACGGTGTGAGGAAGGAGCGTTTGGGAGTGAGGCGACTGGTTGTGGGCCTCCTCTGGCTGGTCATGGCGGGGGCCGTTTCGCTTGCTCAGGCCCCAGGGACGGAGCAGCGGGCCGTGGAACTCAGGGCCCCCCTCGTTCGCCCGATCCTTGCGGCGGCACTGAATGATCGAAGCCCGGGTGACGTCATCCTCAACCGAGCCAGTCTCGCCGAGTGTGGTCGCCTGCTCGTCGTCGGTCGGCCAGCGGCCACCGAGACCTTCGGCCGAGCGCTGCCACTGGACCCGGACCCGGAAACCGGGGCTCCCCGGAGCCTGCCCGGCCTCTTGCTCCCTCACGCTCGGAGCCACCTTGTCTTTCCGGTGCCGAGGCAGTTCGACTTGGACGAGGGGACGCTGGTGGTGACCTGGCAGCCGGTGACCGCCATTGAGGAGTTCGGCGCTCTGTTCTGTTCTGACTCCGACACCGCCTTTCAGGCCTTTTTCGCTGAGGGGAAGCTTCATTTCCGGGTGGCGGGTGGGCAGGTTTCAGTGGTCCATGGGCCGAAGCCCGGCGAGTGCCACCGCTACCGGTTTGTCTGGCAGCGGTCGCAGGGCAGGCGGGCCGTCTTCATCGACGGCCGACTGGCCGCCGATGAGGTGGGGGGAGGCTGGCGGGAAGTCTCGGCGGGCAAGGAGCTCTTCTTCAACGCCCGGGCCAACCTGGCCTTTCCGGGGCGAGGCGGGGCGCCGGGCTTCTATGCCGGCATCCTCGTCTATGACCGGGCCCTGCCACCGGAACCGCCGGTGATCGCTCAGCCGGAAGACGGACCTCAGCAGGGAAAGCCCCATCCGTGAGCATGACCTGCCGGGAAAGACTCATTACCGCATTTCACAAAGGGAAGCCCGACCGGCTCCCCATCTTCATCCGGGGCGTCAACATCTTCGACGACCGCTGGGTGGAGAGTCGACACCCCAGTTACCAACCCCTCATCGACTGCGTCAGAGAGAAGACCGACCCCGTCGTCTTCTGGTCTGCGGGCTGGGGTTACGCTCTCACCGCCACGGACCCCGGAATGGAAAGCAAGCGCGTGGTGGAAGAGGACGGCGACTGGCAGGTCATCGAGACCCGTCTGGAGACGCCACCAGGCCCTCTGACCCAACTCTTCCGCCACAGCAAGCAGGGAAAGCCCGGTCTGATGGCCAAGAGCCTCATCGCCGCCCCGGAGGATGTGGAGCGCCTGCTTTCCATTCCTCACCGGCCCATCGAGCCAGATCTCGACGCCTACCGCGCTCTGGTGAGGAAGGTCGGGGAGGACGGGTTGGTTCTTCCGCTGCTGGGCTGCGCCGTCAGTTGGCTGCACCAGGTGATGGATTCGGAGACGCTGGCCCTCTGGAGCATCGGCCACCGGGACCTGCTGCATCTGCTGCTGGGCAGGTTCAACGAACGGGTGCTGGAACTGATGGGGAAGTTGATGGTCGGCGGTTGTGGGCCGGTCATCGGGACCATCGGACAGGAGCTGGCGACCCCTCCGCTGTTGGGGCCGGCGGAGTTCGAGGAGTTCGTAGTGGAATACGACCGTCAGGTCATCGACCTCGTTCACCGCTACGGGGCCACGGTGCACATCCACTGTCACGGCAACCTGAGCCAGGTGCTGGACGGCTTCCTGCGCATGGGCACCGATTCCCTGCACCCGGTGGAGTCTCCGCCGATGGGTGACATCACCTTGGCGGAGTTCAGAAGGCGGGTCGGACTGGACATCGCCGTCAAGGGCAACATCCAGATCGGAGACCTCTACAGCGGACGGCCTGAGGACATCGCCAACCAGGTCCGCGAGGCCTTTGCGGCTGCCGGCCGAGACGGCGCCTTCATCCTGGGCCCTACGGCCAGTCCCTTCTGGCCGGAACTGCCCGAGCGCACACTGGCCAACTACCGGGCCATGATTGAGGCGGGTCTCGGCTGCGGACCGTACTGAAAGATGGAGCCAGGGGAGGAGGTCAGCCCTCGTAGGCGTCCTCCGCGGACGCGGCCCGGCGCCGATCGTCCTTGAGCGCCTCGATGGCTTTGCGCACCGCCGTGACCGTGCTGATGAATATCTGGACCTGGCAGCCCGTAATCTCTTCGATCTCCTGGAGAACGTCTTCGTGCAGCGGGCCGGCCACCACTATCGTGAGAAGGTCGCCAAAGCGGTCCAGGGGAAGGACCGAATGCTTGTCGACGACCTCAACGGGCAGCAGTTGGACGACCTCGCTGGAGATGTAGTACTGGTCGGGCTCCAGGTAGGGGAAGGAGTACTGGGTGGCAATGGTCTCGGCGATGTTTTTCTCCGAGACGTAGCCCTTGCGCACCAGGATCTCACCCAGGAGTTCGCCCGTCTGGGCCTGCTCCCCCAGGGCCTCTTCGATCTGCTCTTTGGTGACCAGGTTCTCGTGGAGCAGTACCTCGCCCAGTTTCCGCTTGGTCATCCGCTGAATGTGAACCATTGCCCACGAGTCCTTGCCTGTTTTTGACAATCACTATTATATCGTCAGCCTGACCCCGTCGTCAAACAGGAAAATCGGGAAAAGGCCGTGCCTTTCTGAGCCGTCTGGTTTTCCCTTGACCCCGTCCGCCAGGTGCGGTAGGTTTTATGCAAGCGGCTGCTGAGGCCGTGGTCGAATGCACTTCGCTTGTCCAACAGAAGGGAGGTGACAGGCTTTACAGACAGTTGTGGCCCACGTGCAGGTGGCCGTTTACGGCCGAAGAGGGAAGGCGGTGCAAATCCGCCACGGGCCCGCCGCTGTGACCGGTGACGAAGGCTGCTCTTGGCAAGGTCCTGGTGAGCCAACTGATTCACCAGCGACCATGCCACCCACTGCCCGCTGAGGGTGGGAAGGGCGCAGCCCGTAGGATGACCCGGGAGTCAGAAGACCTGCCTGCGCGTGCTTCACATGGTTCTTCGGTCCGCAAGGCACTGTGAAGGCAGGGTCGGTGGTAGAGGTGGTTTCCCCGGTCCGTCATGCGCGAAGGACCGGGGTTTTTGTTTGCGCCGACCCGGGAGGAAAGAAGAGATGTTACGCCGTCGGTCTGTGGCCATGTCTGCCGGCTTCACGCTGGTTGAACTGCTCACCGTCATCGCCATTATCGCCATTCTGGCCGGGCTGCTCCTGCCAGCGGTGGCTTCCGTGCGGAGGCGCGCCTGGCGGGCCTCCTGCATGAACAACCTCAGGCAAATCGGCATAGCGTTCCAACTCTACATCAACGACAACAACGATTACATCCTCCCCATGGTGGACGACACCTTCACCGTTTACTGGTTCGGTCGGCGGGTGTCGGCCGACCAGCCGATCCGCCGACAGGACGGCGCCCTCCACGCTTACCTCAAGAATGCCGGTACAATCGAGATCTGCCCTTCCTTTGGGGGGTACGTCCCGCTGGGGGTGGAGCCGGCGACCTCCTACGGCTACAACTACTCCTTTCTCTCTCCCTTCAACTTGACCACCTGGCTCCCCGAACTCAGAAAGTTCACTCTGGTCGAGTCCCCGGCTCGGACCATCTGCTTCGCCGACTCGGCCGCAGACTACAATGGCGTCCTGGAGGAGAACTGGTACCTGGACCCGCCCATCTACCTCCCCGGGTGGGGGGAAGGCCCCAACCCCTTATTCATCGCCCATTTCCGCCACGATGGCTTTGCCAACGTCCTCTTCTGTGACGGTCATGTCGAGCCCATGCAGCCCGGCATCGGGCCTAACGAGAACAATCTTGGCCACATCGGCACCACCAACGACTGGTACGACCTCGACGCCGAGATGGTCATGGAATAAGGAGGCAGGCGATGCGTGGAACGAGGGATTACGGCAGATGGGCCGGGGCGCTCGCGGGCTTACTGGTGGTCTTGGTGGTGGCCGGCTGCGGAGGCAAGAAGGCCCTCTCGGGCGAGGCCGTGGACCTGGACGACGAGGAGGTCCAGGCCATGGCCGCCCTCATCGAGCAGGCGGCTGGCCTCTTCGCCGAGGGGAAGGAAAAGCAGGTTCTTCGGCTCACGAAAAAGGACCTGCCCAAGGCCGGAGAGGCCACGGTCATGGCCGCGCTGAGAAAGGTGGCTGGGGCCGAGGCCTGGGAGATCGAGCGGGTCCAGCGGTTCAGCGAGTCCTATTTCCGGGCCACGGTGAAACTGGGTGACGGCCCGGTCGCCAGCGTCACGGTCAACTTCCTCAAGCAGGACGACCGCTTTGTCTTTACCGGGGGCGGATGAGATGCTTCGTGTCGGCCGACTGACCCTTGTCCTGGTTCTCTTACTCGCCGGGACGGTTCCCGGCGGCGAGGCTGTTCCCCGGCGCATCGTCTCCCTGACGCCCACCATCACCGAGACCCTTTTCGCCCTCAGGGCCGGGGACCGGGTGGTTGGCGTAACCCGCTTCTGCAACTATCCGCCCGAGGCCCAGAAGCGGGTCAAGGTCGGTGGCCTCATGGACACCGACATCGAGGCCATCCTGGCGCTCCAACCTGACCTGGTTATTGCCGAACACCAACAGGGCGTGGTCAAGAAACTGCAGGAGTTGGGCCTGGAGGTGCTGACGGTCAAATGTGAGAACATGGACGAGTTGCTGAACGCGTTCACTGAGATCGGCCAGCGGATCGGCCTGGAAGGCGAGGCTGAAGCCCTGGTGGCCACCATCCGTCGGCGGATCACGGAGGTCACCGAGGCCCTCAAAGACGCTTCCCGACCGCGGGTGCTGCTGGTGGTGGGCCGGCACCCTCTGGTGGCCGCCGGCCGGGGGACGTTCCTCGATGAACTTGTCGGCATCGCTGGGGGCGCCAACATTCTGGCCGACTCACAGCGCCCGTATCCAACCGTCTCCCTGGAGACGGTGCTCCTGCGTCAGCCCGACATCATCGTCGAGTGTTCCGGGAGTATGGCCGGCAAGGACCTGACCGAGGAGGCCCAGCAGGCCTGGTCACGCTGGTCGTCACTGTCGGCGGTGCGCTCCGGGCGCGTGTACGTCTCCCGGAGCGACGCGCTGCTTCGGCCCGGCCCTCGCATCCTTGAGGCCCTGGACGAACTCGTGCGCTTCTTTCACCCGGACGTGGCGCGGAAGTTGGGCCGGGCCTATTCCCGCCAGTAGCGAGGACGAACAGATGGCCGTTGCTCCACTGACACTCAAGCGGGTGCTTCTGGTGAGCGGCGGGTTGGCTCTGGTGCTGGTGTTGACCATGGCCGCAGCCACCCTGGTCGGCTCGGAGCTTGCGCCGACCGAGGTGCTGCACGCTGGCCTGGCGCGGGCGCGGGGGCTCCGAGTGCCGGGGGGCACCACGGTGTACGACATCGTGGTGCGCTACCGCCTGCCTCGGGTCCTGCTGGCCGCGCTGACCGGTTGCGCCCTGGCCGCGGCAGGGGTCACCTTCCAGGGCCTGCTCCGGAACCCCCTGGCCGACCCCTACATCCTGGGCGTCTCCAGTGGGGCGGCTCTGGGCGCGGTGATCACTATGCTCTTTCTGGCTGGCTCCGCGCGCTACGGCCTCCTGGTGGTGTTGTCTTTGGCCGGGGCCCTGGGGGCCATCACGGTCGTCTACGTTGTCTCCAACGTCCGTGGACACATCTCCCGGCACACGCTGCTCCTGGTGGGGGTGGTGGTGAACGCGTGCCTGGGGGCGGCCATCATGTTCCTGACGGCCGTGGCCAGTCCTTCCCGGCTGACCGAAATCATCCGCTGGCTCATGGGGGTGCTGGACAACCCCTTTGCACCTCGGGGCATCCTTCCGGTACTGGCGGCGGTGGTGGCGGTCGGGTTTCTGGTGCTCTACGTTCAGGCCGGGAAGCTCAACCTGCTCGTCCTGGGGGAGGAGACGGCGGGGCACCTGGGTGTGGAGGCCGAGCGGACCAAACGCACCTGTTTCGTGGCTGCCAGCCTGGTCACCGCGGCCACGGTGGCAGTGACCGGGCCTATCGGCTTCGTCGGGCTTATCGTACCCCATGTGGTCAGGCTGCTCTCCGGGTCGGACCACCGGCTGCTCTTGCCGGCTGCGACCCTGGCCGGAGGCGTCTTCCTGGTGGTCTGTGACGCCGCCGTGCGCGCCGCGGGCGATCTCTTCCCCGTGGGCGTGGTCACGGCCATGGTTGGGGGCCCGTTTTTCATCATTCTCCTGAAGCGAGAACAGAAGCGGATCTATTTCGACTGATGACGGATATCCTCCAACTCCAGGACGTGTGCTTCTCCTACGACGGCAGCGAGGTGCTTCGGGGTCTGACCCTGAACGTCGCCGAGGGGAGCTTCGTGTCCGTGGTGGGGCCCAACGGTTCGGGCAAGACCACCCTGGTGCGCATCGCCAGCGGACTGTTTCTGCCCGACCGGGGTGAGTGCCTGGTGGCCGGTCGGCCCACCCGGGCTTACCGACGCCGGGACCTGGCCCGGGTGGTGGCCGTGGTGCCCCAGGAGTCCCACATCGCCTTTCCCTTCAGCGCGCTCCAGGTGGTGCTCATGGGTCGGTCCCCCTACCTGGGACCGCTGGGCTTCGAGTCGGCGGAGGACGTGGAACTGGCCCAGGAGGCGCTGCGGGAAACGGACGCCGAGGATCTGAGCGACCGGCTGCTCGGCGAACTCTCCGGCGGCGAGAAGCAGCGGGTCATCATCGCTCGGGCCCTGGCCCAGGAGCCCCGGCTGCTCCTCTTGGACGAAGCCACCTCCTTCCTGGACATCCGCCATCAGTTGGACATCTGCCGGATCGTCCGTCGCCTGAGCCGGGAGCGGGGGGTTACTGTGGTCATGGTGGAGCACGACCTGAACCTGGCCGCCGAGATGTCCGAACGTATGGTGCTTCTTGACGACGGCGGGGTTTTTGCCGACGGCTCCCCGGAGGAGGTGCTCACCGAGGCCAACGTCGCTGAGGTCTTCGGCGCCCAGGTTCGGCGGGAACTCGACCCGGTCACGGGTCGGCCCATACTTCGGCCCCGGGAGCGACTGGACAATCCTTCCGAGCCCAGCCGAGGAGGTCGACGGTGACGGCCCGAGCGCTCATGGTTCAGGGCACTGGCTCCCACGTGGGCAAGAGCCTGCTGGTGACGGGCCTGTGCCGCCTGTTCCGCCAGGACGGTCTGCGTGTGGCCCCTTTCAAGACCCAGAACATGTCCAACAACGCCTTCGTCACGCCAGCAGGCGGTGAGATCGGCGTTGCCCAGGCCCTTCAGGCCGCTGCCTGCGGATTGGAGCCGCGGGTGGAGATGAACCCCATACTCATCAAGCCCGAACCGGAAATGCGCTATCAACTGGTGGTGATGGGTAAGGCCGTGGCCACGCTGCGGGCCTACCAGCCCTCACCCTGGCGGAAGCGGGCCTGGACTGCGGCCCGGCGGGCCTACCGGCGGCTGGCCCGTGACTATGACCTCATCGTCATTGAGGGAGCGGGCAGCCCCGCCGAGATCAACCTGAAGGCCAGCGACATAGCGAACATGGCCACTGCCCACATGGCCGACGCCGGGGTGCTCCTGGTGGCCGACATCGATCTGGGCGGCGCCTTCGCCTCGCTGGTCGGAACTATGGTCCTCCTGGAACCCGAAGAGCGCGAGCGGGTCATGGGCTTTGTCTTCAACAAGTTCCGGGGCGAGCGTCGACTCCTCGAACCTGGCTTGGAGCAACTGGCCGAGCGCACCGGCAGGCCCGTGGTCGGGGTGGTACCCTACATCGATGGACTGGCCATCGGCGAAGAAGACGCGGTGCCCCTCTTTGCTTCGCCCCGACAGGAGGCGCCAGCAGTGGGCCTGGACGTGGCCGTGGTCAGACTGCCGGGCATCTCCAACTTCACAGATTTCGAACCACTGGTCCACGAAGGCGGCGTGAGGCTCCACTACGTGAGCAGCCCGGAGGAACTGGGTGAGCCCGCCCTCATTATCCTCCCCGGCTCGAAAGCCACGATGGCTGACCTTGCCGTCCTCCGCCGATCGGGTCTGGCCCGGGCCGTCGTGGAGGAGCATGAGCGGGGGACGGTCATTCTGGGGATCTGCGGGGGGTACCAGATGCTGGGTCGGCGCATCCGTGACCCCGAAGGCGTGGAGGGGCCCATGAGCGAAGCGGAGGGGCTGGGTCTCCTGCCCGTGGAAACTATCTTCGGAGGGGAAAAGACCACGGTGCAGGTAGAAGCGCGGGCCGTCGCCCCCCGGCCCCTTGCCGGGCTTCGCACCGAAGGCTACGAGATCCACATGGGGGAGGTGCGCCGACAGGGCGGGTCGGCGTGGTTCAGAGTGCTTCGGCGACTCGGCCGTCAGGCCCGCCGACTGGAAGGAGCCATTTCAGCCGACGAGACGGTCTTCGGCACGTCCATCCACGGGCTCTTCGCCGAGGACGAGTTTCGTCGGTGCTTTCTGAACTTGGTCGCGAGCAGGCCCAGGGGAGGGCGGAGCCGGCGGAAGGTCGAGCCGGAGACGAGTTTTGCCCGGCGTCAGGAGGAGAGTTTTGATCGGCTGGCCGGTGTACTGCGGGAGTCGCTGGACATGGAGTACGTCTACGGGCACCTGTTCGGGTCGGAAGGGAGGGCGCGCAGGTGAATGAAGAGCCGTCGAAAGGGCTGCTGATGGTCTTTACCGGCGACGGTAAAGGCAAGACCACTGCGGCTTTGGGTGTGGCGGTGCGGGCCGCTGGTCGGGGCATGCGCACCCACATCATCCAGTTCGTCAAGTCGCCCGGGACTTCAGGTGAACATGAATCAATAAAGAGGCTAAGGCCACTGGTCACCCTCGAGGCGCGGGGGACGGGGTTCCTTCAGCCGACTGACGAGGTGGCGATGAAGGAGGCCCGCGAGGCGGCCGAAGGCGCCTGGGAACAGGCGACCGTGCTCCTTCGGCAAGAGGGGCTCGACATACTGGTGCTGGATGAGTTGACGGTCGCACTCAGCCACGGGCTCCTGGAGCCAGCGGAGGTCGCAGACGCTCTTTCTCATCGTCGGGCGGACCTTCACGTCATCGTGACCGGCCGAACTGCCCCCAAGGAAATCTGCGACATGGCCGACCTGGTCACCGAAATGGTGGCCCGTAAACACCCGTACGAGCGAGGCCGACCGGGCCAGTGTGGCCTGGACTTCTGAGACCGCGAGCAACCGCGCTCCCTCCCCTCGGCTGCCTCCAGCCTTTAGCCTTGAGGAGCCTTGACGGTGTCCCTAAAATCCACGTGCAGGGGTAGCGGGGCAGGGGACTTATTCATCAGAGGCCGGGAAAGCAGATGATGGAGCCGGGACGGGGCACAGGAGGGTTGCCGGGCGGCGAGCTGCCGGGCCGACGTGTACCTGAGGGGGCGTGGGGTTGCGTGGTCCTGCTGGCGGTCCTGGCTTTTGTGACCTACGCCTACTTCCACCAGCGGGAAGGAGGCTGGAACGAGAACAGCCGATTCGCCCTGACCTACGCCATCTGCTTCGATGGCACCTTCCGCATCGACGCCTACCACCAGGGGGTAGTCCCCACCAGCGACAAAGCCGTCTTCGGCGGTCATTATTACACGGAAAAGGCCCCAGGCTCCTCGCTGTGGGCGGTACCCGCCTGCGCGTTGCACGCAGCCGTCAGCCGACTGCTGGGGGTGGAATGGACGGTGAGCCCGTCACGGTACTTCACCCGGTTGCTGGTACTTTCACTGCCGGCGGCCCTTTTTCTCGTCCTCTTTTGGCGGGTGGCCTTCGCGCTGACGGGGGACTTGGTCGCCTCGCTCTGGGCGACGGCTGCCTACGGACTGGGTACCCAGGCCTTGCCGTATGCGACCGTCTATACGGGGCACCTCTTGAGCGGTCTGTTCTGCTTTTCGGCCTTTGCCGTCGGTTTTGCCCTTCGCCGGGGGCTGGTGCGTCGACGGCGTCTGGCGATGACAGTGGCCGGGCTGGCCCTGGGCCTGGCAGTGCTGACCGAGTACCAGACGGCCGTCATCGGTGTCCCGGTGCTGGTGTATCTGCTGGTCAGTGTGCGCGGTAAGGGAGAGGTGGTGGCGCTGGTGGTGGCGGGGCTGGTGCCGATGGTGTTTCTGGGCTATTACAACTGGGTCTGTTTCGGCGGCCCCTTCGAACTGGGGTACAAGCACGTTTATCATCGACTGTTTCGTCAGTACATGGCCGAGGGGGTCCACAGTCTGACCTATCCCCACCTGACGGTCCTCTACGGCATCACCATCAGCAAGTACCGCGGGCTCTTTTTCGTGTCTCCCATACTGGCGCTGGGGGTCCTCGGCTGGTGGGTGCTGTGGCGGGAGAAGCGGTGGCGGGCGGAGGCGCTCGTCGTCGCCGCCGTGGTCTTGACGTACTTCGCCTTCGTCTCGAGCATCCACGTTGACCAGTGGGATGGGGGCTCGGCTTTCGGCCCCCGGTTCCTCATCCCGATGGTGCCCTTCCTGGCCTTGCCGGTGGTCTTGGCCTACCGTCGCCAGAAGCCCCTGTTCTTCGTTCTGGTGACCATCTCCATCGCCGCCCAGTTCATGGCCACGGCCGCTGAGCCCCAACCCCACGAGAGCATCATGGACCCGCTGTTTGAGGTGGTCGTGCCCTACTTTCAGGTAAGCGCATTCGACCGGGTGGCGAACTGGGGCACCGTCGCCGGGCTGTGGGAACCGTTCAGCCTGCTTCCCCTCTACGGGTTCAGTGCGGTGATGACGGTGCTCATCGCGCGCCGGGCCCTCAGAACACGATCTGGGAGGTGGCCTTGGCGATGAGGGCGATGGCGATGGAGGTCATGCCGATGAGGCCCATCCCGCAGGAGTAGCCGGCCAGCAGAATGGGGGCGTAGGCCCGCCAGCGCTCGGGACCGAAGCGCTTGCGCATGTAGGCGCGACCGACGACCGCTCCCACGAAGGTGGGGATGACCTGCATCGGCCAGGCGGAGAGTCCCCCAACCATGCCGTAGAAGATGAGCGTGGGCGCTCCCAGGAGCACCAGGAAGGAATAGACCCCGGTTCCGACGATGAGTCCCATGAAGATGTAGCGGAACTTGATGACCTCACGAAGCAGGTTCCCACCGGTGTAGTAGGTACCCAGCATGGGGCCGGCCAGGGCCCCCTGTTCCATGGCCGTGAGGCCGGCTCCGGGCATGCCGCCCAGGACGGCGGTGTGGGTGCTGGGTGGCAGGAGGCTGGTGGCCCAGAGGGCCTGCATGGTGGCGCCCAACGGCCACATCCGTTGCACGAAGGGGTAGGCGGCCGAGGGGATGGGTGCCAACTTCCAGATCAACGACCAGAAGATGAAACTGCAGCCGAACATAACCACCAGGGAGAGCATGCTCAGGTAGACCAGACTGCTGAACCGGCACTTGGTGAGTTCCAACTGCTTGAAGGTGTGGACTGTGCCACCCCAACTGTACATGGGGATAGGAGCGAACCACACGTCCGCCCCCTTGTAGCCGGACAGGAAGAAAGAGCCCTCCCGCAGGTAAGGGAAACTTGCGCCGTACGCCGCGCCCGTCAGCCCGATCATCCGGGCCCCGATGTAGGAACTGAAGGGTGTCCAGACGAAAGCGAAGATGGCGCAGATCCACCAGGGGAACTCGGGCACCAGGATGTAGACCAGCAGGACCGCACAGGTCGTGGCCCCAGCCCAGATCGCCAGGGCCTTCCAGATGGGGATGTCACCACGACCTTCCGGTATTTCCTCCCGCTCCTTCTCCCTGAGCAGGTCCTCCTGGCCGGGGGTGCTGCGTCGGCGTCTGATGAAGGCCCTGGCAGCCAGACCCATCCCCAGCAGGGCGACCAGGACGGCCGGCCCGATGCGGAAACTGAGCCAGAAGTCCAGGTCGTTACTGATGCGGGTGGGGATGGCCGTCATCCCCGGCGACCAACGGCCCAGGACGCCGAGCTTCTGGAGCACCGGGTTGGCGATCAGGTTGGAGACCATGTTGCTAATGAACATGCCCACCACCACCCAGAAGGGGAGCACAAAACCGACGAGCGCCACACCCAGGTTGGTGGAAATGCCCAGGATGGTCGCCGGCAACAGGGCGCGGATGGCCGGGGTAAAGTCGGCCCAGGGGATGGGCAGGATCTGGATGACGTCGGTGAGGAAGATACCCGAGAGAGTGGGAACCACCACGTAGAGGGCCCCCCAGATGACCCCGATGAAGGTGCCGGTGGAGAAGACCCGCCAGCGCCAGCCCTCCTGCTTGGCGGAGCTCTCGGCCAGGGCAATGGCCCCACCGGCCCAAACCGGGGCCATGGGGAAGGGCAACTTCTCGACGTCGTTGGTGACCCGGAACAGCACGTAGCCCAGCGAGAGCGAGTTGATGCGACTGAGGATCATCGCCGTGGCCAGGACGACGAGGGGTTTCAGGTAGTCCAGGTGCAGGAAGGTGCGTTCGACGTAGGCCGAGGAGCCCAGCGGTGGCATGGCCCAGTTGGGGATGTGTTCGGCCAGGCCGACGGCCTGCTGGCTGTTCATCAGGTACTGGTCCCAGATGAAGCCGCCAAAAGGCCCACCGAAGATGGCCGCGGCGGTACCCAACTTCCCGCCCAGAAGGACCAGGCCCCCGGCCACCCAGTAGAGGATGATGATCTGCTGCGGTTTCAGTTTGCCGAAACTTCGGCGGGCGATCTCGATGAACAGAATGATGGAGACCCACTGGGCCGCTCCACCCAGCCCCTGACCGGTCACCAGTCCCAGGTAAATGGCCCCGGGCAGCATCACGAAACCGACGAACACCGCCCCCCACACCGTCGTCCAGCCGAAGCCCTGCTCCCAGGCAGCGTCCTCAGGCATGAGCAGGTAGCGCTGACGACCTTCTTCAGCCAAGACGCCGTTCCTTCCTTCGATTGCTTCCGCTTTATCTGCGACCCTTCGGCCCGCTTGGCGGTCCCCAGGTCAGCCCCCCCACCGGTCCTGCCCGCTGGCCGGCGGGGACGACTATGCCGCCTCCACCGCCAGTCCCAGCCGCTGGCTTCCCGATTCACGGTACTCGTGTTTCAGTTCCGGGGCCAGGGTGCGCCAGACCAGGAACCGTTTGCGCAGCCGGTTGAGGAACCCGCGGTTAATCCGCCTCCAACTGGCCACGTCACCGCTCTCCCGGACCAGCACCAGGCCGATCTTGTAGATACCGAACTCACCCGTGGGCGTCGCCTCCAGGCGGACGGTCTGGCTGATGCCCAGGTCGTAGGGGGCCAGCCACACCTTCATGGTGATGAGGTACATGGGCTCCTGGGGCTCACCGGAGGCTACCAGGGCTACGTCCTCGGCCACGAAATCGCCGATGGAGCCTTCACCGTAGGATTCGAAGACGGTCGTCAGGTAACTGTACAGGCCCAGGGCTTCGGCTCCGCCCACGGTGAAGGGGAAATCGAAGTACCAGAAGTCGCCCTCGGGCTCGGGGAACTTCCAACTGCGGGAGACGTCGGGCACGGCCATGCGGGCGGCGACCCGGGCCGGATACAGGGTGGAAAGCAAGGTCACCGCCATCACCACCACCGTGCTCCAGATGGCCGAGAGCGACGAGTAGTTGAGGTTGATGCCTGAGAGCCACCCGGTCTGCACGAAGACCATGGAGAGGACCTGGCCGATGAGGTAACCGATGACCGCCCCCAGGGTGGCGAACACCGCCGACTCGGCCATGAACAGGGCCCCGATGTGCTTGGGCGTCAACCCCACGGAGGTGTAGATGCCGATCTCCCGCGAGCGCTCATACACGGCCCCGATCATGGTGTTGAGCACGATGAGCGCGGCCACGGCAATGGGGATGAGCAGACTGGCCACCCCGGAGATGGAAGTCCCACCGATGGAACTGTAGACCTCCACCTGACCCGGGTCCGCTTCCGTTTCCTTGGTGCCGACAAAGACAGTCAGGGCTACCCGGCTCATGAACTGTTCGACGGTATCGACGACGAAGGCCTTGGCCTTCCCCTCTTGTTCCTCTTCGTCTTCGGTCTCCTGCGGCGTCCGAAAGCCAGCCAGGGCGATAGAGGTCAGGACGCCGTCGTTCTCGATAACGTAGTCGAAGGGCAGCAGCAGCGTGTTGGAACTCTCCAGGTGGGTGAAGGACTGGATGGGCTCGGCCGCGGCCAGGTTGGGGTCCTGCTGCTGGCCCTTCTGGGCCTTGGTGGCTTCGGTAACGAAGTCCACGGGAGTGAGCTTTTCGTTGTCCAGGTCCTTGAGTTTGTTGAACTCCTCGCTGTCGATGATGCCGATGACGGTGAAGGAGGAGCCGAAGAGGACTATCTTGGCCGTACCCACGTCCTCGACGCCGATGTCCACCAACTGGGCCAGGTCGTCAGGGATGATGACGCCGTCACGCTCGCCGGGGGCGAACCATCGGCTCCCCTCCTTAAGGAGAGCGTCCACTCCGGTGGCTACAGGCTCCTCCGCCACCATGCCCACCAGGCCGTTGGCGAAACTCACCCGGCCCGTCTCCGCGTTGAGGAAGCGGACGTGGGCCCGCTCGCCCTTGGACTGGGCCTGATACCAGGCCCGGGGGATGACGGTGGCGTGCTCAGTGAAGGCGCTCTTGACGTATTCGAGCACCGACGGCTGCAGCCCCAGCCAGTTCCGGTCGCGGATGAGGGCTCCCTGGTAGGTGGGCTGGTTGTCCCGGGGGAGTTTATAGTATTTCAGTTTGGCTTCGATGGAGGTGAAACTGAGCACGGTAAAGGTCAGGAGCACCAGGGTGGTGGCGGTCAGGGCGGTGCGCAGTTTACGTCGACGCAGGTTGGAGATGCCCAGGAGCACCGCCGCCGTGGTGGCGCTCAGCCGACCCACGTCCACCTCGTGCATGCCGGCTGAAGCCCGCTTGGACTTTTGTATCTCCTGGGAGAACTTGCTCATGACGATAAAGAGCACCACCGCCCCCAGCACCAGAATGACAAAGGCCAGCAGAATGATGTAGGGGGTGGTGCCCACCAGTTGGAACGCCGGGTGCACGAAGCGCAGGATGGCGAAGACGGCGATGAAGAAACCGACGAACCCAGCGATGCGCTTCAGAATGGTGGCCCCGCCGATAAACAGCCGCTCACAGAAGAAACTGAACGGGAGCAGCAGGGCGAAGTAAAAGATGATGCCGTTGACGGTATCGTTGGCCGTCCGCCGAACGTCCGGGTACCCTCGGCTCTCCAGGCCCGCGGCCCGGCGGGCCGCGGCCACGGCTTTGACGTAGTCCGCCTTCTCGAAGGCTTCCCTGGCCTCCAGCAGCGACTGACGGGCGTCAGTTTTGGAGGGGTCTTGCTGGGCTTCGGGTAACGCCTCTTGGTTGTGGAGTTCCCACAGCCGCCGGTTCTTGACCCCGAAGCGCTCCAGGGCTTTCATCCGCACGTCATCCAGGACCCACATGTCACGAGCGGCCCGGTAGGCGGGGTAGAAGATGACGCTGGTCTCGGGACCGTAGCCCACCCCCTGGGAGAGTTCCTCGACCTCTTTGGTGATCTCGTTGTAAGCGAGCGGCTCTTCCAGGATGCTGGCCTCGCGGCCGGGCATGTACTCGGGGGCGTTGCTCAGGAGGTACTTGATGCCGAAGAGGCCGGTGCTCATGAAGAGTTTCACCCGCTGGTCGGGGGCCACGAAGACCACGGCGGCGCTGATCACCTTGCCTTCCTTGGTGGCTTGTCTGGCGATGTAGCTGGACCCCCACTGCTGGGGTGGGGAGTTGTCGGGACCCAGAACGGTCAGGGTGTCCAGCACCGTGAGTCGGCGGGAGTCCACGATGTCGAAGATGCTCAGGGAGCGACACTTGAAGAGCACCTCGATCATCTCCTCCTCCCACCAGCCGTGAGGCACATTGATGGGGTAACTCTTGTCCCCCTCCTGGCCCATGTCGGGGGCGAAGACGATCTCACCCTCGTCGTTGAGTTTGTAGGCGTTGATGGTGTTGGCCCACCGGTTGCGCTTGACATCGAAAACGAACGAGCCCTCCTCCGGCGCGGGGACAAAGCGGACCACGGACCCCTGGAGCACCTCCAGCTCACAGTCGGCTTGTCGAGCGATCCGTTGCAGGACCTCAGAGAGTTTGACCGCCGACAGCTCAAGGGTGATCCGAGGCTCGGCTCTCGGCTCCGCCAAGGCTTCGTCCAGGTCGAACTTCTGCTTGGTCTGCGCCTGGAGGGTATTGACGACCTCACTGAGCGGTGTCTTTGCAAACGACAGGGTCACCGGCTCGCCCAGTGCCCTTTTCAGCTCTGGGTCGGTCGCGTGGAGCCTCCTCTTCTCGGCCCCGTAGGTCATGGTGGTGACCAGGGTGCGCACCCCGCCGCAACTGCTGGGAGCCCCGGCCTGCTGGTAGGTGACCACAGCGCCACGGATGGGCGCCCGAGGCAGTTGGGGACAGAGCTGTCGGTCCCACCAGACCACCTTGCCCTTGAGGGTATGGCCGTGGTCACGGAGGTTGAGTTTGGAACGGAGCAGGAAGTCCGGGTCCTTGGAGGCCTTCATAAGCAGGGCCACTACCGTCTGGGCCTGGCGGGTGACGTTGGGAAGGTCGAAGCGGGGGAGGTCGTCGTTGGGGGTATCGACGAACTCGCGCACGTCGTGGGGGGTGACCAGGGCGATGGCCTGCAGGCCCACGTGGGTGACCGCTTCGCTGTCCAGCCCCAGAGCCGTGGGCATGTAGTTCTTCCAGGTGCGCTTGGGTGGGGTGATGGCGTTGAGGTAACGAGGGGAGCCGACCTGACCCAGGGCGGTGGCGGCGAACTCGGTGCCGGTCATTCCTTTGGGGGGGTAGCTCTTCTGCCACTCGTCGGCGGGCTCCTCGGGGAAGACCTCCTCGTAGTAGGCTTTGAGTTTTTTGGCGTAGGGGGCCAGGGCGTTCTTCTTGTAGTTATCGGTGTTCCACTGGGGGTTGTAGAAAGTGCCTTCGCTGAAGGCGGCCACCTGGTCGTTGTGGCTGGAGAGGTCCAGAGCGACGAGCAGGTTGAAGTTGATCTGGTCGTCCTCGGGAATCCGCTCCTTGAAGAAATCGCTCGTGCGTGCGTGGCTGTACAGGAAGGCGTTGATGCCCGAGAGGTGCTGGAAGTGGGCGTCGGTGGCCAGGAACAGAAAGGTGTACTTGGGATCCCATTCCTGGGACAGGACGCGCGCCGCTTCCAGCAGTGTGGCCATGCCGGAGGCGTTCTCCGCCCCGGGAGCCAGCCGGGGGACCACCGAGATGGAGTCGAAGTAGCTCTCCAGGACGATGATATTCTCCGACCAGTTCTTCGGCTTCTCGCTGCCCACGGTCGGCATGGGCTCCTCATCTCCGTGGAGCCAGCCGTAGACGTTGTGGCCCTCCACCTGCCGCCAGACCATTCGGGCTTTCACGGTGACCGTATCACTGCTTTTCTGCGCCAGTTGGTACAGACGTTTGGCGGCATCCCCTTGGGCGTAGTAGCGGGGGACGTCCACGGGAACGGGCAGGAACTTGTCGGCCGCCTGGCCCCGGGTCACACCTGAGCGGCCCCGCCCCACCTCCCCGGTGACGGCATCGCGGTCAATAAAGATAATGGCCTGAGCCCCCAGGCTGCGGGCCTCGATGTAGTTCATTCCGCAACCGAAGTCCATGAGCATGATGGCGCCCGGGGATTGCAGTTCCTCTCCCGGGGGCGGCCCCACCCGGTGCTTGAAATCCTCCAGTCGGCCCCGGCCGCCGTAGAGGAGACGGCCGGTGAGGCCCCGCTCTGGAAGCGACGGGGGTTTGACCTGGTTGGGCCACAGGCAGTGGATAGGTAGACGTTCGCCCGTGTCGACCACGGTTATCGAGGCGCCCTCGTCTACCGGGACCGTAACCTTGAACGTGTCCACGGTTACGCCCTCGAGACCCAACTCCTCAAAACGCTCGCGGACGTACTCGTAGGGGAGGCGGCCCTCGGTGTCGGTAGCCCCGTAGCCGGGGACTCGGGTGCCGAAGGCCACCAGGTCTTCCACGGTGTTTCGCAGGTTCTCGTCGGTGACGGTTTCAATGGCCTCGACGAAGCGGCGGGGCACGGCCGGCTTGGCTCGTGGTTCGGGAGCCTGGGGTGCGGGGATGATCTTGCGGAGCACCTTCTCGGTGACCGTCTCCGGGTCGAAGATGGTGACCGTGGACAGAAACACCAGGGCCACCACCAGCAACAGCGCGTTTCCCAGTGTTCCGCCCAGCGACCGCTGCGCCCGAGGCGTGTCGGTCGCCTCCGGGCTGGCGTCCTGGTCCGACGGATCCGCAGGGGGTGAGCCCTGCGGCCTCTGCGGAGCCTTCGGCTCCTCCGGTTCAGTTGTCATGAGCAACCCCGCACAGGAACCTTTTCATCTCTTCTCCGGCCAAGGGCAGGCATTATAGTAGGGCCTCGTCCGTACGCCAAGAAAAAAAGCGCCGCCGTCGGCTACCTCGCTCACCTCGGCGGCGACTTCTCCGACGGCCTTGCTCGGTCTTGCTCTTCGCCCCTACGGGCGAACAACCGCTGGCGGTCCTCCGCGCCCTCCAACTCGGAGGCAAATCCCGGCGAGTCCTCCATGTCCCAGTAGGCCTTCTTCAGCCAGTAAAACGTCGCTGAGGCCGCCAGCACCACCAGCCAGATGGCCACCATGGTCCAGGGGAATCCTTTCTCCGTTCCTGCGGAGCCATCGGAGAGGCCCCGCTGGGCTCGGCGGAGCTGCTCGTACTGGCGCCAGGCGCTGGGGTTGGCCGGGTTGACGTTGAGTTCCTTGATGTAATAACGCAGGGCCTCCTCCTGATTCCCCCGGCGCTGGTGGATGACCCCGATGTAGAAGTTGCTCTGGGGGTGCCAGGAGCGCACCTCGAGGGCTTGGTGAAAGTGGTCCAGGGCTTCGTCGTAGCGCTCCTGGCGAAGAAAGAGCAGACCCAGGTTGTGCAGGAGCCGGGGCTCGCGCGGGGCCAGCTCGAGGGCCTGCCCGAACGCGGCTTCGCTCTCTCCGTACTTCTCCTGCACAGACTGAGCGATGCCCAGCCGGAGGAGTATTTCGACGTTCGGTCCGTCCTGAGCGATGGCTCGCTGGAGCAGGGCTTCGGCCTCCGCGGCCTGTCCCGTGTTGAGCAGGCTGGTCGCCCGGTTGAGCAAGGCCTTACCGGTGGGCTCCTCGGCCTGGAGCGTGGCGGCGAGCAGGGCCAGCGCCGCGATTGCCGGCAGGAGCCAGGCGCTTCCCTCTCTTTGTCTAATCCCAATAGAGGCCATGACCTTGCCCCGGGAAAAAGAGAATGTCTACCAGTAAACATAGCGCGATGCCGGCGACGTATCCACAGATTATCCCCAGGAAAAAGGGCTGGCTGCGCCGGTAGAGATTGATGCCGCCGATGCGCAGGATGACCGATTTGGCCGCCCAGGCCACGAATATGCTCAGGGCCGAGGCCCGCACCGGAAACGCCAGGGGGACCACAAACCCGATCGGGTGCAGTGGCCACCAGGAGAGCCGGTAACTGCACATCGTCAGCAGCCCCATCACGACGAAACCGAAGGCGAGGAAGCCGTACTGCCCCATCTTTGGATCCCAGGGCTCCGCTTTGGCCCTGATGCTGCTGGGAATGTAGTTGAG
>CBDVDV010000024.1:0-28904 GCA_965372835.1 uncultured bacterium
CCGTGAACTTGTTCGTTGAAGAGATCGTCGCCCAGTTGGCCGAGTTGACGGAGAGTCCAGCGGAAGGGGCTGCTGCGCTCCTTGGTGAGCCACCGAACCTCGAACTGGGAGACTACGCCTACCCTTGCTTCGCCCTGGCCAAGGCCCGCCGTGAGGACCCAACCGAACTGGCCGGTCGGCTGGCTCGAGGCTTCCGCACCGGCGACCTCATCACCAAGGCCGAGGCGTCTGGGCCTTACCTGAACTTCTTCGTGGACCGGCCCCGCTTCGCCCGGGAGACGCTGGCCCGCATCTACCAGGAGCGCCGGGCCTACGGCCGCTCGGACCGGAGTGCCGGTAAGACCGCCGTCATCGAGTTCTCCTCGCCCAACATCTGCAAGCCCCTGCACGTGGGCCACCTGCGCGGCACCGCCATCGGCAACGCCGTCGCCCACCTCCTCGAGGCGGTGGGCTACCGCGTCGTCAGGCTCAACTACTTAGGTGACTGGGGAACCCAGTTCGGCCAGGTCATCGCCGCCTGGCGCCTCTGGGGGGAGGAGCAGGCCCTGGCCCAGGATCCCATCCGCCACCTGGTGGACCTCTACCAGCGCTTCCACCGCGAGGTGAAGGAAAAGCCCGAGTTGGCGGAGGAGGCCCGTGATTGGTTCCGCCGACTGGAAGAGGGCGATCCGGAGGCTGCGGACTACTGGCGGCGCTTCCGAAACTTAAGCCTCAAGGAACTACGGACGGTGTACGACCGACTGGGAGTGCGCTTCGACGAGATCTGGGGTGAAAGCGATTTCAACGACAAGATGGCTGCCTCCATCGACCGGCTCAAAGAGAGGGGACTGGCCGCCGAGAGCGAGGGCGCCCTCATCGTCGACCTCTCGGCCGAGGAGATGCCTCCGGTGCTCCTGCTCAAACGCGACGGCGCCACGCTCTATCACACCCGGGAAATCGCCTCGGCCGAGTTCCGCTGGGAACGCTACCACTTCGATGAGAGCATCTACGTGGTGGGAATGCCCCAGAAACTTCACTTTCGGCAACTATTCCGGGTGCTGAAACTGATGGGCTACGAGTGGGCCGACCGATGCGTCCACGTGGACTTCGGCCACCTCCACGGCCTCTCCACCCGCGCCGGCAGCACCATCTTCCTGCGCGAACTCCTGGACGAGGCCAAGGGACGCGCCCTGGGGAAGATGCAGGCCGAGGCCGCCACCCGCCCCGAGATTCACGACCTGGAGGAGATCGCCGACCAGGTCGGCATCTCCGCCCTCTTCTTTAACGACCTGGCCAGCACCCGGGCCAAGGACGTCTCCTTCGACTGGGACCGGGTCCTCTCCTTCGAGGGGGGCAGCGGCGTCTACCTCCAGTACGCCCACGCCCGCATCGCGGGCATCCTCCGCAAGTGTGGGGTCGAACTGACCGGCGAGGTCGATACCGCGCTCCTCGTGGAACCCATCGCCCACCAGATGGCCCGCCTCCTGGAGCGCTTCCCCGCCCTGGTGGCTGATGCGGCGAGGCTGTACGAGCCTTCGCTCGTCAGCCTGTACCTTTTGGAACTTGCCCGGCTGCTGAGCGCCAGTTATAATGAGTTACGCGTCAAGGACGAGGAGCGCCGACTGGCCGAAGCCAGGCTGCTTCTGCTTTGGGGCGTGAAGCAGGTCCTGGCCAACGGTCTCAGGCTCCTGGGCCTCAATCCACTGGAGAAGATGTAGCGGCGGGGCTTCAGCCCCGTCCGCTGTCCTACCTGAGGAGCAACAGATGGGTGCCGAGTGTGCAATCTGCGGGAAAAAGAAGAGAATGGGCTACACCCTGGCCCGTCGTGGCTTGGCCAAAAAGAAGGGCGGTGGCGGCATGCACATCAGCGGCCGAACCAAGCGGGCCTTCAAACCGAACCTGCAAACCGTTAGGGCGAACGTAAATGGCACGGTCAAGCGCCTCCGCGTCTGCACCAAGTGCCTCCGCTCGGGCAAGGTCACCAAGGTCGTCTCCTAACTCACCCCTCGCGCTGACCCGCTCCTTCTGAATCCGGTGTGAAATCGGCTACTCGAAGCGCACGTCATCGACCTGAAACTCGAACTTGCCGGGCGTGGTGCCGCCAGAAAAGAGCACGGCCGTCAGGTCGTGACCCGTTATGCCGCCAAACTGAGCGAATCTGAATGTGAACTGCTTCCACTCAGGACCGGCCACGAACGTTTGTATACCGGGCATGTAGCCGCGACTCGCCGCATACAGCATTACAGAATAGGCCTTGCCGTCGCCTTTCGCCCAGAAGCTGATTCTCTTCCTGCCTGAAAGGTTGGCCGGGGCCATGGGATAGGGCCCGGGAGCAAACATGGCCCCTGCCCAGGGGTACCCAGCCCCCGAAGCGATCTCACCCGTAACCAATAGCGACCCCTTGCTGTCATTGGCGCCACCGGCGACAACCTTGATCTGCGCAGTCGATCGTCCTCCCATGATACTGTCGGTTGACACGCTCCAACCGAAACCAAACGCAACCGTCGGTTTCCCCGCGTCGAAATCACTCACCAAGCCAGATTCGGAGCCGGCCGGTGTGGGCGCCTGACGCTGCTTCCTGGCCTGGGCTGCCTCCTGCTCGACCGCGGCTCGGTACGCGCCACGGTCAACCTTCACTCCGAGCTTCCAGACGGCGACGATGTCACGGGTAGCCGTGATGTCTGCTGTGGGATCGCCCTTGACCAGGACCAGGTCGGCCCGGAGGCCGGGAGCGATCCGCCCGCGGTCCTGGAGACCGAAGGCCTTCGCCGGTACCGAAGTGGCTGAAGCCAGCGCTTCGGCAGGCGTGAGCCCTGCCTCGACGAGCAGCTCCAACTCGCGGTGAATGCTGGCGCCGTGAGCGGTGCCCAGGTTGGGACAGTCGGTCCCGGCCAGGATGGGCACACCCTCAGCCTTGAGCAGGCGCACAGCTTCCTGAGCCGCTACCAGGGAGGCTTGCGGGTCCGAAGGAGGAAAGGCCATTTTCAGGTTGCCGACGTTCGCCTCGGTGAGATAGGGCGCGAGACACTCGTCGCCGACGAGGGAAGCGCCGCTGGGCACCCCGCAAGTGCCTTCCAACACCGTGAGTGTGGGAACTACAGAGGCCCCGCGCGCGGCAACGAACCGACCGAATTCCGGGTCGGGTGACCGGTCGACGAAGAGATGAGCCAACGCGTCACACCCCAGCCCCACGGCCTCACGGGCCCCAGCCAAGGAGCCTATGTGAACGACGGCGAGCTTCCCGCGTTCGTGGGCAGCGGCGATGACAGCGGCCAGCGTGTCCCTGTTCACACCGAGGGGCCCGTCTCCCTCGTAAACGATCTTGATGTAGTCCGATCCTTCAGCGATGCGGGCGTCAACGAAGGCCTGGGCTTCATCGGGTCCGCTGATGGTCGGAATCTCCAGGCCGTACTCAGTGCCGTGTCCCCCGGCAGAGGTGACAAGGGTGCCTGCAGAGAACAGGTCGGCCCTGTCGAGACCCTGACCAGCAGCCTGCTGCTTCCTCATCTCGGCGGCGAACCGATGGCTGGTAAACATGTCCAGCTCTGTGGTGACGCCGAAGATGAGTGCCTGCTTCAGATGCTCGGGAAAGAAGGTGTGGGTGTGGGAATCGATCAGGCCGGGGAGTAACGTCTGATCGGTGCCGTCGATGACTTCGGCCTGGGCGGGTATGTCAGCATCGCTGGCGGCCGCTCTGATCTTGCCGTCCTGCACGAGAACGGTAAAGCCGTCGAGAACACGGATCCCGTCAAAGACGCGGACGTTCCGGATGACCAGCACGCCCTCCTTCCTTTGGGCCGCCGCAGGCGAGAGTAACAGGAACGAACAGGCCATGAGCGCCAAGCCCCATGCCAGGACCGTGGAAGTCAGGTAACGCATCACCGTCACACTCCTTTCAGGATCCCTCGCTTTGCTCAGCCAGTCCCAGCAGATGGGTCAGGTTGCGCACGTAGGCTTCAAAGGCCCTTCCTCCGCGCTCGGTGACGCGATAAGCCGTGTTGGGTCGGCGGGCGATGAAGCGCTTGCGCGACCGGATCATCCCCGCCTCTTCGAGCCGTTTGAGGTGGGCGCCCAGGTTGCCGTCGGTGGTCTCCACCGCCTCTTTGAGGAAGGTGAAGTCCAGTTCGTCGCCGCCCACCAGGGCCGCCATGATCCCCAGCCGGACACGCGAGAGGAACAGGGAGTCGAGGTCGCCCGGGCTCGCCTCAGGAGGCACGACGCTCTCTCCTCCACCCGACCCACGCAAGAGCCCCAAGGACGGCGTAGACCGTCCCCATCAAGAGCACCGAGGTCAACACGGCCCACCGTGGGAAGGCCAGAACCAGCGGCACCAGGCCGACGAGCAGCAGACCTGCGCCGATGGGGAACTTCTCTTTTCCGATGATGCCCGCGCAGACCAGGGCAAAGCCGATAAAGAGTTGAAGCATTGCCCAGAACACCCAACCGGAGACGGCCTCGGCCCAAACGGTGGCGTAGACCAGTACCCAGAGAACCAGGTTCGCCGTTGCCCACATGCCGCACTCCTGGCGCACCGTGGGGCGGACAACTCCTGCGCGACCGAGAATCACCAGCGTGGCCGACCAGCCAATGACGTTATGGGCCACCCACAGAGCTGTGAGCCGGGCTGTGGTCGCGTAGCCGAAGTAGCAGAGCAGCCAATGGGCGGCAAGCGCCAGGCAGCTCCCCGTCGCCCACCAGACGCCGATGGCTGCGAAGTCACCCAGCCGTTGCTGGGTCCGGGCCATCACCCGGCTGATGAAGTGCAGCGCACCGGCTGCCTCCGCCGCTTGCTGGGACGTCGCCTGCGTGCTGTTCTCCTGACTCATCGCATTCCTCCTTCTCGCCTGTGGGCGGCCGAGGCCTGCTCCCGCCTATCCCAAGAGGGCAGCATTGGCTTCGACTTCGGCCTGGTGCACGGCCTTGATAGCGTCTACGACCGCGTCCAGGTTGCTCTCGTACTTCGGTATCTCCTCGGCCAAGGCTTGCCGAATCGCCTCCTGCATCTCTCCTTCGATCTCGGTGAGGCGAGCCCCCTTGCCCGGGCCCTTGCCATGCTTCAGGATTTCGTCCTTTTCCAGCATGAGTTGACGGATCCTTGCCATGGCTGGGAATGTCTCGGGCAGGAGCGTCACCCCCAAAGAGGAGAGGGCCTGTGCCGAGCGTTCGTACAACTGGGAAGCCCCGAGCAGCCTGGACTCTCCCGTCAGATCGTGGGCCTCCTTGAGGAACCGAGCATACATGGGTCGGAACGCGCCGCCACCCGTACCCCCGACCTCGATGTAAACGAAGGCATTGACCAGCCCCGACAGCAGGTTCTCCTGGCTCAGCATTCGGGGCCATTTCTTGATCTCGGCAGCGAACTTGAGCATCCCCTTCAGCCCGAAGTTGCTGATGGGTGGATTGGCCATGGCCGTTGCGTTGGCCTCGATGGCCCCTAAAACCAAGTCTTTGAGCACCGGCGGGGACTTGGGGAAAGTGAACTCCAGGTGGCGGTTCTTCGGAGGAAATGGCTGATGGGTTGAGCTGCGGGCCGCCCCGAGCGCCTCCAGGGTTACGGTCTGAGGCTGGTCCAGGATATCGGAGACGTAGGCCGTGTCTGCGCTTTCGTCCAGCCCGTAGAGCGCGATCGAGTGTCCCCCGAAGTGGGCCTCTTCAGGCAGGCGCATGTAGGGAAGGTAGGCCATATCCACGTAAAGGCACACCGGGTGGCCGGAGGCCAACAGTTGCTTGACGTTCTTGTATGCTTTGTCTGCGGACTTGGTCTCCACAGCCCGCCACGTGATGCCCAGTCGCTCGGAGGCCCTGGAGATCAGTTCCACCACCTTGCCACCCCGGTAGCCGACGAAGGGGAAGGGCATCGCCACCTTCTTCCCCTTCATGAACCAGTAGATGAAACCCAGTCCTTCCCCCAGGCCGAACAGCATCTCTTCGCTGAGGTCAATGCCAGCGTGCACGAAAACGTTTCGCGCGGCAGTGCTCTCGCAATGATGACCGGGGTGATGCGTGTATCCGCCTACCATGAGAACGTCAGCCATGATCTCTCCTCCCTCGTTTCATCGAGCATCTCCGAGATGCACTCGGCCCACCACCACGGACCCGCCCTTTTCCACAGTCAGCATCGGTCTCTTCTCCGTAGTCAAGGGGCTAAGGTATTTGCACTGAGTTTCTCGACAATGATGGGGTGGCACGGACTGAGCGGAGCTCTGTCCGTGACCTCCTACCACACACACGGACACGCCTGCGGCGAGTCCGTGCCACCGAGCGCCGGGGCCTGCAGCCGTAGGAACTACGCCTTTGACCGCCATGGTCTAAAAACTTCTGCCGGGCAGCTTAGCAGTATTTCTGTCGGGCAGAGTACTCTATAATATAGAGCGCCGCCGGGAAATGTCAAGGAGTTTTTCCCAGTTTTTTCTTTTTCCCGCTTGGAACCGTCCGAAGAAGGGAGGCACTACCTCAGCGAATGGGAACGATGCCTTACGTTCGCTGGCCGGAGACGGACGGTCGCCGGCGGCGCAGCGAGTTTTTGAAGGCGCGGTTGCCGAAGTTTATGGCCCAGACGAGCGGGGCGTAGCGTCGGCTGAGGCCGACCCGCCTCCAGATGCTCCTGACCGAGCCGAAGCGGTCGTAGGCCCAGTCCCGGCCCCTCGCCAACTCCTCGGGCGTGAGTTGGGCGGGCCGGTACGCGACGTTTCGGGTGTGGTAGAGCGACCAGTCGGTGGTGGTGATGCGCCCGTCCTTCATCCACATCTCAAAGAGCCTGGTGCCTGGGTAGGGCTTGAGGATGGCGAACCGGGCCGAGTCCAGTTTGGCCTCCTCGGCGAAGCGCACCGTCTCCTCGAACACCGACGCATCGTCCTCGTCGAACCCGAAGATGAACTCCCCCTGCACTAAGATGCCCTGCTTACGGATGCGCTCGATCTGCTCCTTGTAGAGGGCCGGGTCCACGGGCTTGCCGATCTTCCTGAGCAGCCCTTTCTTGAGCGTCTCCAGGCCGATGAGCACCCCGATGCAGCCCGATCGGCGGGCCAGCCTGAGGAGTTCCTCGTCGTTGCTCATGGTGATGGAGGCCTGGGCCGTCCAGCGGATGCCTAAGGGAATGAGGGCCTCGAAGAGTTCCTTGGCCCGGCTCAGGCTGCCCACGATGTTGTTATCGACGAAGAAGATGTATCTTGGGCGACCCAGCGACCTGATCTCCTCCACCACCTCCTCCACCGGGCGGAAGCGGTAGCGGTGGCCGAAGACGGTGGAGTCGGAGCAGTACATGCAGTTGAAGGGGCAGCCCCGGCTGGTCTCCACCGGCCACTTCACCCAGTAGCGCCAGGTCGGCGTCAGGTCCCGTCGGGGCCGGCGCGCCCCGGCGAGGTCGATGTGCTCTTCTGCCTGATAGCGAGGCTGGAGCCGACCGGCCTGGAAGTCGGCGATGACTTGTGGCCAGACCAACTCCGCTTCACCCAGGACCACGCTGTCGGCGTGCTGGAGGGCCTCGCCGGGCATGGCCGTGGGGTGGATGCCTCCCATCACCACGGCAATGGCGCGTCGGCGGAACTCGTCGGCTATGCCGTAGGCGTAGTTGGCCTGGGGGGTGAGGGCGCCGATACCCACCAGGTCGGGACGCTCGGGGGGACGGGTGAGTCGGTCGAAATCGAGGGGCTCCACGTAGGCGTCCAGGATGCGCACGCGGACGTCGGCGGGCGTATAGGCGGCCAGGGTCATCAGCCCCAGGGGAGGGATACGGCTCCGCAGCCTGGGCCGTCGAAGCCTCCGGTGGGTCGGGTGGACGAGCAGAACCTTCACGAAGTTACTTTCGCTGCCAGTGGGGTCAGTGGAGCCACCAGGCGCCGACGCCTTCACCTGGCTAAAGTGTATTGGCCGTCGCCCAGTGTGTCAACGTCAGGTGGAGGCTGGGCCTGGACAGGGGGCGCTTGCAGGGGTGGGCCGGTTGCGCTATGTTCTGGTGAACCTGGAGGGACACCGTAGTGACTGAGGCCGCTCAGACTGAGTCGGCCCCGGGTCCGGCCAAGAAGCCTCGGCCGCTCTGGCGGCGGCTGCTGGACCGGGTCCTGTGGGTGGTGCTGGCGGGCCTTGCTTACGTGCTGATCGAAATCCTGATGCCCGCCTGGCCCTGTCCGTACCCACACTTCGGCTGGGCCGTCGAGCGAACCCAGGATCACATCAGAGCCGTGCAGGACTTAGCCTACGGCTACCGCCAGGCCCGCCGAGGATACCCCATGAGCCTGTCCCCTCTGACCGAGAGCGCCCGCCAACTCGCTCACCCCAGAGAGTTTACCGACGGCTGGGGCCGTCTGCTCATCTACAACGCCCCCGGGCGGGTCAACACCCACGCCTTCGACCTGTACAGCAAAGGCCGCAACGGCATCGACGACGACGGCGGGGGTGACGACATCACCAACTGGTGCGAACCAGAACCGCTCTACTACGGCCGGGACCACCACCGGGGATGGCTCAGCTCCACCGCCTTCGACGTCGGTGCCGCCTTCGCCCTGGGCTGGCTGATCTGGGCGCTGTGTCGCTGGCGCCGGCTCTACTGCCCGGGCCGGGAGGGTCGACGACCTGTGCTCCGCTGGGTCACGGTTCCGCGTTGGCTCGGCCCGTCTCTGGCCCTGGTGGCCGCGACCGCAGCTTTCCTCCACTTCCCCGGGCTCAAGGCCGAATACTACTACTGGCGCTGGGCTTACCTCAACTCCTATCCTACGCTCCAAAGTGAGTGTCCTTACTGGCGCTGGACCCGCCTGCTCCCCCGACCGCCTGAGGGCCCGCACACCAACTTGGACGACGCCGCCGAGACCCTCATCTATATGGGCCCCTCGGCTGCACCCGTGGTGGCCGCCAAACTCAACCACCCGAGCCTGGCCGGCCGACCCAAGCGCCTCCTGCGGGAGCAGACGGTCAGGCTTTTAGGTCTGATAGGCGACCCTTCGGTCACCCCGGTGTTGAGCGACCTGCTCTTGCGCCGACCTCAGGACCCGCACTACGTCCCCCACGCCATCGTGGCCCAGGCGCTCCGCCGACTGGGAGACCGCTCGGCCGTCTGGCTGCTGCTGGAGGACCTAAGCAGCGGCAGCCGGTCCATCTCCTTCCGTTCAGCCAAGGCCCTGGAACTGCTCACCTGGCAGAACTTCGGTGAGTTGTTCCCGGACCTGCCCCCGGGGGAGATGCGTCGACGCGCCACCCTCTGGGGCGAGTGGTGGCGGCAGAATCAAGACAGAGAGGAATCGGAGTGGCTCCGCCAAGGCGTCGAGCAGGCCCTCGCCCAACTGCTCAGTGACGATATGTACCTGCGAGACCGCGCCATCCGCCGACTGAGACGGGTGACGAGAATGCGGTTTTTCTGCGAGTACTACATGTCACTGGCCGACCGTCGCTCGGCAGCCCTGGTCTGGCAACGCTGGTGGCAGGAGCACCAGGAACGCTTCCGGTACGCTGACTTCGACAGCATCGACCGCCCGTTCCGCACCGTGGACAGCCTCTACCGCTCAGAGTGGTAGGCGCGCAGCAGCCTGGCGGGGGAAAACCTGGCGCGGGTTCCGCCGGTTACGTGAAGTGAGGTTGCGACCGGCACCCACTCAGGACTTGGGCTTGCCTTGAATCTGGTCCAGCACGACCAGGGTGATGTCCACCACCTTGGCTTCGAGCCGGTGACCGCGCAGAAAGCCCTTCTCGCCAATGAGGTCGTAGTTGTACTTCTTGGCCACAGTGACCAAGGCGCGGATGAAGCGGGTATTGGCCTTGTCCATCAGGCTCCAGTAGCGGGGATCGGATGGATCCACCCGGTCCCGCACCAACTCCTGGTACTCCGGAATCACCCGAAAGACCCGGGCCGCCTCCAGCTCAGCCGGAGCGTAGAAGTTCCGGGGATTGCCGAAGTAGACCTTACCGACCGGGGAGGACCTGGGGTTGCCCGTGCCCACAGTATCGGCCAGGGCCACCACCACCAACCCTACCAGCAGAAGACCAACCACACAGCCCCGGCGCTGTGCCCACACTGCCTTGACCACCATCGAGTCCCTCCCTGCCCTCATGCAGACAGCGCTCCCCTGAGATAGATTCCCCTGCCCCCACATCTGTCACAGCATTCTACTATAAATATCGAAAGGCGCAACCTGAATCTGCAGAAAATCCCTTCCCGACCAGCGCCGGCGAAAGGCAGGCCGCCCCGCGCTGGCGCGGGCCTCCGCCTCAGTGCCGGTTTTTCGTGAAGCAGTCTTGCCTTTGTCCCGTCCTCTGTGTTGAATAGACGAAAGGGAAGCAGGCTACCTTCATCGGTTTGCCTCGCAGCGGACGTGGGCTGCCCGGCTCCGCCCACCAGGCAGGGAGCAGTGGTGAGGTATGTTTACCGGCTCGCGCATTTCTTGGCTGGCCCAGGGAGTCCTGCTGGGCTGGTGTCTGCTGGTCTCGGCCCAACCCGCTCGGGGGCCCGAGCCTCCGTCGACGCGCATCGCCCAACTCATCCGCCGATTGGACGACCCGGGGACCCGCGACCAGGCCGCTGACGAGCTCCGCGAACTGGGCGGCGAAGCCGTTGTCGAACTCGTTGCGGCCCTTGCCGACTCCGACGGTGAACTCCGGGCCGCTTTAGCCACCATCCTGGGCCGCATCGGTGATCCCCGGGCGCGGGGGGCCCTGGAAACCTGCCTGGTGGACGACTCACCCCTCGTCCGCCGGCAGGCCGCTCTGGCCTTGGGGTCGTTGGGTCACAGCGGGGCCGTCCCCGCCTTGCTGAGCGCCCTCGGTGACCGCGACCCCCAGGTGCGGGCCTACGTCGCCTTCGCCTTGGGAGAGTTGGCCGACGGCCGCGTCCTGGCAGCCTTGCTCGGAGCCGTGACCGACGACGCCGAGGAGGTCCGCGACTACGCCACCGCGGCCCTGGGCCGGCTCCAAGACCTGCGGGCCACCCCGGCCCTGCTCTGGCTCCTGGCCCACGACCCCAGCCCCTACGTGCGCGCCCACGCGGCCCTGGCCCTGGGCGAGCTGGGGGCAAAGGGGGCGTGTGGCGGGCTGCTCGCTGCCCTCGAAGACCCGAGCGACCTGACCCGTCGACGCTCCCACCGGGCCCTCTGTCAACTCTCGGGCCAGAACCTTCCCTTCAGTCCCCGGACCAGCGCCCTGGTGCGCAAAGGCCAGGTCGCCCGCTGGAAGGAGTGGCACGATTCGGCCCGGGAACAACTGGGAGAAACCACGCCACTCTCCCCCCGGGAACTGGCCCGCCGACTGAGCCCCGCACCGGCCGACGCCGACCCGACCACTCCCTCGCCTCCACCCCCACCAACCACCCTCACCGCGCCCACGCCGCGGCCGCTGCCCTCGGCTCCGGTCGGCGAGCCACCTCCGCCCCAGTCGGCTCGCCGGGCCTTTGACGCCGGTACCAAGGCCCTCACCGGCGGCGATTGGCCCGGGGCCCGTCAGGCCCTGAGCCAGGCCGTCTCCCTGAGTCCGCAGTGGGCTGACGCCCATTACAACCTGGCCGTCGCCCATCTACAGTTGGACGATCGAGGGGACGCCGTCAACGAACTCCGCCGGGTCACGGCGCTGGCGCCTTCCGACGGCGAAGCCTGGGCGCTCTTGGGGGCGCTGCTGTGGATGGAGGGCGAAGTGAGCGAGGCCGAGCAGGCCCTGGGGCGAGCGGCCGGGCTGCCCGGGGTTTCCGCCAGTACGCTTTTCAACCTGGCGGCGGTGGCCCTGGAACTGCGCGAGTACAGCACCTCCGCGCACTGGTTCGGCGTCCTGGAGAGCCGGGGCTTTGAAGAACTTCCTGCTCCGGCCCGCGGTGAGGCCCACCTGCGGGCAGGTATCGCATTCTATCACGCCGGGGCCATCCAGCGGGCCCGCACCCACCTGCAAAAGGCCCAGGCCGAAGGCGTCGGCAGCCCCTTGCTGGCGGTTTACTTGGGTCACGCCTCTCGACGGGCGGGTGCCCTGGGAGAGGCCATCGGTCACTACCGCTCGGCCCTGGCCGCCGGGGTCCGCGACGCGGAAGTACTGTCCAACCTCGCTCGGGGGCTGGTGGCCCGGCAAGAGTACGAAGAGGCCGAGCCGCTTCTGCGGAGCCTGCTCCAGCGCCAGCCCGAGGACGCCCAGGCCTGGCTCCACCTGGGACTGTGTCTGGCCGGGCAGGGAAAGTCGGCAGAGGCTCGCAAGGCCCTCGGCCGGGCGCTCGAACTTCGACCGGAGGACGAATCCGCCCGCCGGGAACTGGGTCGCCTGGCCCTGGCCGAAGGCGATGACCGGGCCGCCGTGGAGGCGTTCGGGGCCCTGGTCCGGGGCCACCCCGACGATGCCGAAGCCCACTACTACCTGGGTCTGGCCCTGGAGGCGTCGGCCCGGAAGCAGGAGGCGCAAGCGCACCTGGCGGCGGCGGTGGAGTTGGCTCCTGGAGAGGTGGGCTACCGAGCGGCCCTGGCTCGCCTGTGCCTCGCCGTGGGCCGGGCGACTGAGGCGGTGGCCCTGGCTGAGGAGGTGGTGAAGCAGGACCCGCGGGTGGCTCCTTACCAGGCCCTGCTGGCTGAGGCCTACTTCCAGAGCGGCCGACCGACAGACGCCTTGGGGAGCATCGACCGGGCACTTCTGCTGGAGCCGAAGAACGAAGAATACGCGCGGAGCCGGCTGCGTTACCTCGCCGCCTCCCCCACCGACAAAGAGAAAGGACCCCGGCCCTGAGGCCGCTGGATGCCATTGAACCTGTTCCGAGGGGTTGAACAGGCCCTGGCGCCGGCGACCTCAGGACTGAGGTCCGCGCGTTTGCTACATCGGCTGTAGCAGCCCCGGAGTTCAAGGAAAAGGGCCAACCCCCAGGAAACGCCGTCCCTGAGGTTCGACCTTGGCCGATGAAACTGGTAGACTGGGTAGACTGTACGGTGGCGGCTTCGGGGCCCTGGGAAGACGTTCTCCGTCACCAGGTGCCACCGACCAAGGCGGGAGCGGTCGGTGTGGGGTCGAGCCCGAGGCCGAAGGGAGCAACAGCGAACCCGTCTCCCACCAACGGGCGGTCAGACGTTGGGAGGTACGACCGATGCGCACGCTCAGATCAACCGTTGTGGTTCTCCTCGTCCTGTGCCCTCTGCTGGCGCTCCTGGGGGCGGATGCGCCCCGGTCCCAGTCCCCGCCGGGGTCGGCGAGCCCTGGGCACAACTGTGGCGGCTATGACCGCGTTCTGGAGCCGGGCTGGAGGTTTTGCCCCTGGTGCGGTCACCAGGTGCAGACCGAGGTGGCGGAGCGGTCCATTCTCGATCGCGACCCCTGGCAGACCGTCCTGGCCTTTTTCGAGGCCTACAGCGGGGCCGAAGAGAATCCGGAAGCGGCCCGGCAGGTCATGGGCGAAGTGCTCGATCTCGAGAGCATCCTGGGGGAGTGGGTCACCGGCAGCCTGGACCGCTGGGAGGGTCTGCCCCCCAAACTCCGGGGTCTGATGAGGAGGCAGGCGGCTCCGGAGATGGCCCGGGCCATGACCCCCATCGTGCTCGACATCCTGACCAGCAAACAGATGCTGGAGGCCTACCCTCCCTTAGCCGGGATCAGTTACGGACTGCTTCGCCAATCGTACTGGCTCGACGAAGACGAACACGGTGACCGGGCCTGGCTCAACGCTTCGAGCGTGGTTCGCCGGACTGACTTCGCCGACTTCGCCGCCCACCGCATTCACCTCCGCCGCAAGGAGGGTCGCTGGGTCATTACCCGGATACCGTTCTTCGGCCGGTAGTCATCGCGCCGCAGAAAAGCCCTTGTGCCGCGGGCGCTCCTACCGTAGACTTCGCTCGTGGGGGAGCGCCTGCTCGCCGAAACGCCCCCGCCGAGCCCCCTGTCCCTGAGAGGACTGAAGGAGTCGACCCGTGAGCCGTAACGAACTTCGCCTCTTCGCCGACCCTCCCGCTGAGTTCCGCTTCGCCCCGTTCTGGTTCCTCAATCACCGGCTCACCGACGAGGAACTTATCCGCCAAATCAACGAACTTCACCAAGCCGGTTTCGGCGGCTTCATCCTCCACGCTCGACACGGTCGGCTCACCCCTTACCTGAGCGAGGAGTGGATGGACCGCATGGAGACCTGCTGTCGGGAAGCCCAGCGACTGGGCATGTGGGCCTGGCTGTACGACGAGGACAACTGGCCCAGCGGCCCCGTGGGTGGCCGCCTGACCGACGCCCACCCCGAGTTCCGCATGAGTCAACTGTACCTGTCGGGACAGTGGCGGGCGCGCAGTGGTCGGGCCCTGGACGTGCCCATCGAAGCGGGGGACGGCCTGCTCTACGTGCTGGCGGTGCCCGGTGAGGGGGAGCGGCGGGCCCGCATCCTGTCCGGGGTGAGGGAGATCACCGACCAGGTCGAGGGGGGTCGGCTCCGCTGGCAGCCCCCGGACGGCCGGTGGCTGGTGCTGGCCTTCTCCCGGACCGTCTTTCGGGGGACCTTCTTCGGCCACTACCTCGACCTGCTCAACGGCAAGGCCGTGGACGCCTTCATCGAGGCCACCCACAAACAGTACGAGCGTCGCCTCAAGCGTTACTTCGGCAAGTCGGTCAAAGGCATCTTCACCGACGAGCCCAGCGCGCTCCACGGCGGCCGACCCGACACCATCCACTGGACCCCGGGGTTGCCGGCGGCCTTCGAGAAGTCAGCCGGCTACCCTTTCCTTGAGGCCTTGCCGGCGCTTTTCCTGGATTTCGGGGAGCGGACCGTCAAGGTCCGCTGCGATTTTCTCCGCACCGTCACCCGACTCTACCTGGACAGTTTCTACAAGCCCATCTACCGGTGGTGCCAGCGCAACCGCCTCTACGCCATTGGCCACCTCAACGGTGAGGACCGTCTGCGCGCCATCCTCAGACAGCACGGCGATTTCTTCGCCGCCACCCGATGGATGCACTACTCCGGGCTGGACTCGCTGCGCGAGGTGACCTGGCCCCGTCCGGGCTACGGCAACAACTTAGTGGCCGCCAAGATGGCCAGTTCGGCCGGTCACCTGTTGGAGAAACCCCGGGTGATGAACGAGAGTTGGGGCCTGGCCGGGGGCTGGGCCGCCAACCTGGAGATGCTCAAGAAGTTGGGCGACTTCCACGTCGCTCTGGGGGTGAACTACTTCATGCCCCACGCCGTCTACTACAGCCTGGAGGGCTTCCGCAAGTGGGAGTGCCCACCCGACGAGTTCTACCACGAGCCCTACTGGCCCTATTACCGACAGTTCGCCGACTACCTGGCCCGTCTCTCGGCCCTCTTTGCCGACGGAGAGCACGTGGCCCAGGTGGCCGTGCTCGTACCCACTCACACCGGCTGGGCGCTGCAGGCCCCGCTGGCGGCCAACCCCAACTTCTCCAGCGCCGAAGAGAATCGGCGGGCGGAGGAACTCCACCACCTGGAACACACCTTCGAAACGGTCAGCGAGGAACTGCTGAGGAACCGCTACGACTTCGATTACGTCACCGAAGAACTGCTCCAGCGAGCCACCGTCAGCGAGGGCGCCCTGACCGTCCGCGGGGCGCGCCGGCGACCCCTGGAGTCCTTCCGGGTGCTGGTGCTTCCCCGGGTGCAGGTGCTGTCCCAGGCCACGCTGCCCGTCATTCGCTCCTTTGCTGAGTCGGGCGGCATCGTGGTCTTCGTGGAATCGCTGCCCGATGCCAGTGCGGAACAGGGCGTGGACAGGCGGGTGGCGGAATGGCCACACACGCTCCTGGAGCGCTTTCCCAACACCGTGCTCCTGGCCAAGGCCGGAGGCCCGGAACTGATTGCTCTGCTGCGAAGGGTGCTGGAGCCGGACTGCCTCATCAGCGACAACCGCGAGGTGGTGTCTCTGCGCTACCGTCGGGGTCGTCGCCAGTACTACTTCCTGGCCAACACCTCCGAAGAGACCGACTACCCCGCGCTCAGCGTGACCCTCACCGGCAGCGGCACCGCCTACGAACTCAGCCCGGAGACCGGACGGGTCCACCAACTCGCCTCCACGGCCGAGAACGGTCGGGTCGGCCTCAGCCTCGACCTTCCCCGGCTCGGCTCCCGGGTGGTGATGCTGTCGCCGACGAGGGTGAAGTCCGAGCCGCCGCGGCCCCGGCTCCTGCCTCCGGCCAAGCGGCTGCTTTCCCTTCCCCGGACCTGGAAGTTCGAGGCCCAGAACGGCAACTACCTGCCCCTGGCCGACTGGGAGTTCGTCTCGGGAGGCCACGACACCGGGACCAACTGGCTGGGCTACACCGTGCTCTACCGCACCCACTTCCGGGTGGCTAACAAGCCCCGGTGGGCCAGGCTCCTTCTGGACGGCGTGCTCCGGCAGGAACTCTACGAAGGGCACCGCCTGAAGCCGGTCGTTGTGAAGCTCAACGACCAGGAGGTCGGGGACTTCGAACCCAGCACCCACTACGACCGCCTGTGTTTCGAGGCCGACGTCATCGACCTGCTGCGAAGGGGTGAGAACGAACTCATCATCGCCGGCACCGGTGGCATGGGCGAGGCCGTGCACCTGGACCAGGTCCAGTACCTGGTGGGCGACTTCTCGCTCGGCTGGCGGGGTCGTCAGTGGGCGGTGGCGGCGCCCCGGCGGAAACTCGGGGTGGGCTCCTGGGCGGAGCAAGGCTATCCGTTTTTCAGCGGCGTGGGCATCTACCGGAGCAGTTTCCGGGCGCCAAAGCCTTTGCCTGAGGGAAGGTTGCTCCTGCGGTTTGCCAAGGTAGGGGACCTGGTGGACGTGAGGCTGAACGGCGAATCGGTGGGTGTGCGGGCCTGGCCGCCCTACGAGGTCGAGGTGACGGGCAAACTTCGTCCGGGCAAGAACGAGATTGAGATTCGCATCGCCAACACCCTCCACAACCTCTTCCGACTGGACCGCCGACCTTCGGGACTGCTGGGAAGCGTGCAGTTGATCGTAGCCGAGACGTAGTCGGCGCACCGGTGGAGAGCAGTTCCCTGGTTTTTTTCTCTTTGACAGCGCCGGAGGCTCGTGGTATTCTCACTGTGTCACCCAACCGGGCGACGCCGGGCTTCCTGTTACTCCGTCGGCGTCTGCCCATCAGGAGCCGAGTGTCACTCCGCATGAGGGCGGTCCGCAGATGGACTGCCTGCCCGTTGTTCGGTGCGCGCCCCGTGTACGGGAGGTCTGCGCCATGAGTCCAAACCCGGGTCTTCCGGATGCAGACCATTCGCGCGAGGAAGTGGCGACCCCGAGGTACGAGGAAATCCTCCGGGACCGCGAGAATCAGTCCCACCTACTCACCGAAGTGCTACAGGACGTGCAGCAGGCATACGGCTACCTCTCGGAAGAGGCCATGCGTGCCGTCTCCGAGTGGCTGGCAGTGCCTCTCATCGAGGTCTACCGCGTGGCGAGTTTCTACAAGGCGTTTGCGCTCACTCCGCGCGGGCGACACCTCATCACGGTCTGCATGGGCACCGCCTGCCACGTGCGTGGCGCCCCCCGCATGCTGGACGAGGTGCTCGGCCAACTCGGGGTCAAGCCGGGTGAAACCACCGACGACGGGCTCTTCACCATCGAGTGTGTCAACTGCCTGGGGGCTTGCGCCCTGGGTCCGGTCGTCGTCCTGGACGGCGTCTACTACGACCATATGACTCCCGGCAAACTGCGCAGGCTCACCCAGTCAGCCCGGGAAGCGGAGGAGAAGGTGGCGACCAATGCCTGAACTGAACACTATCGACGACCTTGCTGCCCTGCGCAACGAGGCCGTCGCTCGTCGCCAGAGCGTGCACACGACCATCACCATGTGTGGGGGCACCGGCTGTCAGGCCTCGGGCTGTCTCGCCGTCGTCGAGGCCATCAAGGAGGAACTTTCCAAGAACGGTCTCGCGGGGAAGGTGCGCCTGCGCGTCACCGGTTGCCACGGCTTCTGCGAGCAGGGGCCCCTGGTCGTCATCGATCCGGGCAACATTTTCTACTGCCACCTTCGTCCGGAGGACGCGGTCGAGATCGTAGGCCGCACCGTTGCCCGCGGCGAGGTCATCGAACGGCTGCTCTACACCGACCCGGTCTCGGGGCGGAAGGTAGGCACCGAGGCCGAGATACCCTTCTACCGCGCCCAGGACCGTGTGCTGCTCGGGCAGAACAGGCTCATCGATCCCACCTCCGTCGAGGACTACATAGGTATCGGCGGCTACTCGGCCCTGGCCAAGGTGCTGGAGGGGCTCAGCCAGGAGCAGGTCATCGAAGAGGTGAAGGCTTCGGGGCTGCGCGGACGGGGCGGGGGCGGATTCCCGACGGGACGCAAGTGGGAACTGTGCCGCGCGGCCGAGGGTGACGAGAAGTACGTCATCTGCAACGCCGACGAGGGAGACCCGGGGGCATACATGGACCGCAGTATCCTCGAGGGCAACCCTCACGCGGTGCTCGAGGGGATGATGGTCGGCGCCTACGCCATAGGCGCCAGCCAAGGCTACGTCTACGTCCGCAACGAATACCCACTCGCCCTCAGCCACGCCCGCATGGCCATCGCTCAGGCCCACGAACTGGGCCTGCTCGGTGAGAACATCCTGGGGTCTGACTTCTCCTTCGACGTCGGGATTGTCCGGGGCGCTGGTGCTTTCGTCTGTGGCGAATCCACGGCCCTGATGGCCTCGCTTGAAGGTAAGGTCGGCGAGCCCAGGCCGAAGGACGTGCACACCGTCGAGGACGGCCTGTGGCACAAACCGTCGAATCTCAACAACGTCGAG
The DNA here is from genome assembly GCA_965372835.1 of uncultured bacterium. Taxonomy (GTDB): domain Bacteria; phylum Planctomycetota; class DG-23; order CBDVDV01; family CBDVDV01; genus CBDVDV01. Next base: position 18,626 of record CBDVDV010000024.1, read on the forward strand.
ACCTGGGCCAACGTCCCCGCCATCTTTGTCAACGGAGCCGCCTGGTTCGCGGCCAAGGGGACGCAGGGCAGCAAGGGCACCAAGATCTTCGCCCTCACCGGTCGGGTCAAGAACACCGGCCTCGTGGAAGTCGATATGGGGACGTCGCTGCGGACCATCGTCTACGACATAGGCGGCGGCGCAAGCGACGGCACCGAGGTGAAGGCCGTGCAGACCGGCGGGCCCTCGGGCGGCTGCCTGCCCGTCAGCGAGTTCCACCTGCCCGTGGACTTCGAGGCGCTGACCGAGGCCGGCTCGATGGTGGGTTCCGGCGGGATGGTGGTCATGGACGAGCGAACCTGCATGGTCGACGTGGCCAAGTACTTCCTCACCTTCCTCCAGGACGAGTCCTGTGGCAAGTGCGTGCCCTGTCGCCTGGGAATAAGCCGGATGCTCGAGATCGTGACCGACATCAGCGAGGGCCGCGGGCGTCCCGAACATCTCGACCTTCTTGAGAAGGTCGGCTACACGGTACGGGAGACGTCGCTCTGTGCCCTGGGGAAAACGGCCCCCAATCCCGTGCTGTCCACCCTGCGATACTTCCGCGAAGAGTACGAGGCGCACATCAACGAGGAGCGCTGTGCCGCGGGCGTCTGCCGAGCGCTGATCCAGTACGTCATTGACGAAGACGCCTGCACCGGCTGCGGCGCCTGCGTCCGTGCCTGCCCACACGGGGCGGTCACCGGCGAGAAGAAGCAGGCGCACACCATCAGCCCCGAACTGTGCACCAAGTGCGGCATCTGCCGTGACGAGTGCAAGTTCGAGGCCGTGACCATCCGATGAGGAGTGCCTGATGCCGCAGTACGTCGCGCTGAGGATCGACGGAGCGACGCTCCGCGTGCCCAAGGGTACGACCGTCCTCGAAGCCGCACTCGAGTACGGCATCTGCATCCCCCACCTCTGCCACGTGCCCAGCCTCTCGCCCATAGGCGTGTGCCGACTGTGCATTGTGGAGGTGGTGGAGGACGGCCGCGCCAGGGCGACCGCCTCGTGCACGCTCGATGCTCGCGAAGGCATGGTCGTCCTCTCCAACTCCGAGAAGATCAGAACCCTGAGGCGGAACATCGCCGAACTGCTCGTTGCTGAGGCACCCAACTCACGGGCCATCCAGGACATCGCCGTGCGCTGTGGCGTGACCGAGGTTGCCTACGCCTTTCGGAACAAGACCTGCGTCCTGTGTGGCCGATGTGTCCGCGTCTGCGGGGAGGTGTGGCAGGCGAAGGCTCTTGGCTTCGTCGGGCGCGGCAAGGACCGTCGCGTGGATTTCCCCTTCGGCACCAAGCCCGATTTCTGCAAGGGCTGCAACAGTTGCGTCGACCTCTGTCCGATGACCATCACCCCTTGCCCCGGCCCGATGGAGTCGGGCGAGGAGTATCTCTGCAGCCTGTGCGAGTCGCAACTGTCGATGGCTGAGAACGTCCCCGACACGTGTGTTGTGTGCGAGTTGGGAAAAGGATTTCAGTGCACCCGCCGTGCGTAGGCGAAGCAGACCCCAGTCCACATAGTTGATGCAGGAGGTAACGGGATGAACCTGATAAGTCCCAACGCAAGTGAGACTTCGCAGACCAGCAACCGCTCCCGCGAGGTAGTGCCCAGTTCCGGCATCTGTACGCGCTGCATCGACGGGTGTCGGGGGAACTGCGAGATCTTCAAGGCATCGTTTCGCGGCCGGGAGGTGCTGTACCCCGGACCGTTCGGCACCGTGACCGCCGGGGCCAACAAGGAGTACGAGGTCGACTACTCGCACCTCAACATCGTGGGCTACGCCCTGGGGGCGGAAGGCCTGCCCGAGGGCGAGATCGGCAACCCCGACAACACCCTCTTCCCCATGGTCGACACCGAGGTCGAGTACGGCGACAAGAACAGGGTGAAGATGAGGCTGCCCGTTTTCACCGGAGCGCTTGGGTCGACGGAGATAGCCCGCCGCAATTGGGAGCACTTCGCCGCCGGCGCCGGCATTGCCGGCATCAGCATCGTCTGTGGCGAAAACGTCTGTGGCATCGATCCCGGGTTGGAGGTGAACAAGGCCGGCAGGATCGTCGAGTCCCCCGAGATGCGGCGGCGCGTTGAGAAGTACCGGGAGTGGCATGAAGGGTACGGCGACCTGATCGTTCAGATGAACGTCGAGGACACCCGTTTCGGCGCCGCCGAGTACGTCATCGAGAAACTCGGGGTGGAGACCATCGAACTCAAATGGGGCCAGGGGGCCAAGTGTATCGGCGGCGAGATTAAGATCAGCGAGATGGAGCGCGCCCTTGATCTGCAGAGGCGTGGCTACCTGATCACTCCCGATCCCTCGCTGGAGGCCGTCCAGGCTGCCTACCGTGACGGCGCCATCACCGCCTTCGAACGGCACTCGCGCCTGGGGTTCATCGATGAGCAGGACTTCCATCGCGAGGTGGATCACCTGCGCTCGCTGGGCGCCAAGCGCGTAACCCTGAAGACGGGTGCCTACCCCATGCGCGAACTGGCCATGGCCCTCCGCTGGTCCTCCGACGCCAGGCTCGACTTGGTCACCATCGACGGCGCGGGGGGTGGGACGGGTATGAGCCCCTGGCGGATGATGGTCGAGTGGGGGGTGCCCACGTTTTACCTGGAGTCCATGGCCTGGCAGTTGTGCGAAAGGCTGGCGGCTAAAGGAGCCTATGTGCCTGACATCGCCATCGGCGGCGGGCTGTCGACCGAGGACCATGTGTTCAAGGTCCTGGCCATGGGCGCGCCACACGTGAAGGCCGTCTGCATGGGCCGCGCACTGATGATTCCCGGCATGGTCGGAAAGAACATCGGCCTCTGGCTCCAGGACGGAAAGGACTCCCTGCCCAGGACCGTCGGCCAGTTCGGACACACGGTCGAGGAGATCTTCGTCTGCTACGAGGACCTGGTGGCCAAGTACGGCAAGTCCACCGTGCAGAAGATGCCTTTGGGTGCCATAGGCCTCTACACCTTTGCCGACAAACTCAGGGTGGGGCTCCAACAACTCATGGCTGGTAGTCGGAACTTCCGAGTCTCCACGATCAGCCGCAACAACCTGATGTCCCTGACGGACGAGGCGGCCAAGGTGTCGGGCATTCCCTACGTGATGGAAGCCTACCGGGAGGAGGCAGAGAGGATCATAGACGGCTGAACCCTACCAGGCCGAGGCACAACACGGGCGCCCATACGGGTGCCCGTGGTGCTTTCAGCTGGGCGGGTTACGACTCGATGTCGGCTTCGGCCAGGAGGCGGGCCAGGACGAACTCGTTGTTGAGGAAGTCCCACCCGTAGGTGATGAGGTGGCGCTTGACCGTATCCAAGTCTTCCCGGTCGAGGGCCTCGGCGGTGCGCTCGGGAAGCCTGTCCACGGCAAAGTACAGCAACTCCCGCCAGGACCCGTTGATGCAGAGGACCAACTCGCCATCCTGACGGGTGAGGGTCAGGGCCTCATGCAAATCCAGGTTGAGCATGCATCGTCCTCTCTGGACCAAGTGGCTGCGGGAAGGCGGCCCGTACGGGTCTCACCTGCACGTCCCGTCTCCTCACAGCATCTATCGGCTGATGTCCAGTCGTTGATGCGCAAAAACCTTGTTAAGGAGAACGTCCCTTTCCCGAGCCTCCAGGCCCCGGCTCCACCTCGACCGGGCGCGGGGTCCCGGGAGCCACGGCCCGGACAGCCCGGTAGATCCGACCGTACCGAGTGTCCTGCTGATGCTGGGGCCCGTAGACACTGAACCGGCGCTGGCGGCCCCGCCGGGCGACGGTCACTGTGAGCGTGGGGCCCGGAGGTTCGGTCGCGGTCAAAGCGTCGGGCAGGCTGAAGACGTCGGCTCCCTCCAGTTCCCGCCAGAAGGCTTGGTACTCCTCATCGGCGAGTCGGCGCCCGGCGCTGAATCGGCCGGCCTTCGGCCAGTCGGCTGTGACCAGGGCGTAGGCCGACCCGTTATGGCGGAAGATTTTGGTCACCGTCCGCCGAGGTTCACCCATCCCACGTTCAACCACGACCACCTGCTCGCCGAAGGCCACCCGCTCACTCGGCACCTCCGGGCTGCCCGCCTCCTTCCACGCCCAAAGCCAGAGTGAGGCCGTCGCCCGGGCTGCTCGCGCCAACTGCTCCGCGGCCACACCCCCCGTGCGTTCGTAGAGGTCGGCGTAGTAGTCCTGGGTGAACCGGATGCGGTCAGGGTCGGCCCCGTCGAGCCCCAACTCGGCTGTCAGGTCCCTGTCGGCCCGGAGGATGGGGGCGATGCGGGAATGACTTTCTGCCAAGAGTTCGCGGACGAGGGCCAAGGGGTCCTCAGCTGGCCGGGCGACCGCCAGCCGACTCACGACGCGGCCTTTGATCTCCGCTCGGAACTGGCGAAGCATGGCTACCTCGAAGCGTACGTGGACGTGGCGGTGCTCGGTACGGTCGTCGAGGATGAGGTTGTCAGTGAGTTGCCCCTTGTAATTGACGGTGGTGTGCAAAGGCATACAGGCGTCGGCGGTGTAGTGGGAGAGGGCCGCAGCCAGGAGCGCCGAGCGCTCCCAGTCTCCCTCCCGCATGGCCTGGGCCAGGCGCTGGGAGAACTGGACAATGGTCCAGGGGAGCGTGCCCGCTTCCCGGAGCGTCTCGGGGCCGAAGCGGGCGACTGCCTCTTCGTAGGTGGCCGGCAGGTCGGCCAGGGGCTCCTCACCCAGCAATTCGAGGTCGATGTAATGTCGGCGGGCTTCCTCCGGGTCGATGACGGACCAGTCGTCGGGGTCGCTGGCGTGGGCCAGAAGGAAGGGGAGTTGTGCCCCATAGAAAGCGCGCACCGGCTCGGGCAGCAGCCGGATGGCTGCCTCGATGACGATCTGGTGTCCTTCGTCACCCCAGCCCCAGGCCGCGGCCGGGAGCAGCAACAGTATCACAAGCCTGGGCAGGCTGAATCGTCTCATCAACACAACACCTCGCCAAGAATTTTCGGGATGATACGCAGGGCTACGTAAGAGTCAAGGCCTTTTTCACACCTGCTTAGGCGGGCGCGGCCCCGTCCTTGACCGGGCGGAGTGCCTCAGCCATACTTGGGCGGAGTTCGCTGCCGCAACCCGCCAGGCAAAGGAGCGAGGATGTCAAAGCGCACGTCTGGGCTGGACAGAGAGGAACTCCAGTTCCTCTACGAGATCGACGAACTCTGCGACCGCACGGACGAGTTGGAGGAACTGGTCGCTGCGCTGCTGGGCGAACTGTGCGGTCGGCTGGAGTTGGAGGGTGCGGCCTGTGTACTCCGGGAGCCGGCGACGGGTGAGTTGATGCTGCGCGGGGTGGTCGGGAACGTCGGGGCGGGAGAAGCGAAACTACTGAGGGTCGCCGGGCGCAGCGGTCGGCGGAGGCGGTCGTTCCGCGTCGGTGACCTTTACGTGCAGCCGGTGGTAATGGGCCGTCGGCCGGTGGGCGTCCTCCTGCTGCGGGGTCGGCTGGACGCACGTCGCCGCAGGCTGCTGGCGGCGCTGGAGAGCCAGGTGGATAGCGCCATCGTGCAGGCCCTGATCCTGCGCGACGTCAGGCTGCGCAACCGGGAACTGGAGACCATCTACCGCATCGACCGCATCCGCGACACCTCCGAGACGCTGGATGAGATGCTGGAGCGCATCCTCACGGAACTGACCTCGGTGCTCCAGGCCGAGATGGGGGTCATCTTCCTCTACAACGAGCAACTCAAAGAGTTGGAACTGAAGATGCTGGATGAGACGGGCAGGAAAGTGCTCGCCGAGCGCGAACTCGACATCCTGCGCCGGGCCGCTGACGAAGCCATCGAAGCCACCCACGCCGTCGTAGTACCGGTCGCCGATCACCCGCATCTGCGCGAGATACTCTGCGAGCCCCTCTTTCTCAACCGCAGTATCATCGGCGTCTTCGCCGTCGTCAATAAGCACGAGGGGCGCCCCTTCGACGCCGAGGACCGGAGGCTGCTGCACGCCATCGTCAGCCAATCCGACACCGCCATCTTCGAGAACGTCCGCCGATCACTCATCAAACGCATCTTCAAGCGCTACCTCAGCCCCGAGGTAGTCGAGCAACTCCTCAAAGACCCGTACAAGCCCTACCTGGAAGGCGAAAAACGCCGGGCCACTCTGCTCTTCGCCGACATCCGTGGCTACTCCTCGACCACGGACACCATGGACCCGCGCGACGTGGTGGGCTTCCTCAATCAGTTCCTCTCCGGGATGGCTGAGATCATCCTGGCCTGCCGGGGCACGCTGGACAAGTTCATCGGCGACGAGGTGGTGGCCATCTTCGGCGCCCCCTATGCCTACCGAACCCACGCACTACAGGCCGCCCGCTCGGCCTTGGGGATGCAGGCCAAGATGGCCGAACTGAGCGAGACCTGGGCCGCCGCCGGTATGCCCGCACTCAAGGTCGGCATCGGCATCAACACCGGGGAGGTGGTGGTGGGGAACATCGGCGGCGAGGTCTACCAGGACTACACCGCCATCGGGGCCGAGATGAACTTAGCGAAGCGGATCTGCGACCAGGCCGGCGGCGGCGAGATTTGGGTTTCGGAAGCGACGCGTAAGGCCCTGGGCCGCCGGGCCCGGGTCGAGCTCCTGGGTGAGATAAACGTCAAGGGTCGTCAGAAACCCGTCCCCGTCTACCGGTTGCTCGGGCTCCGCAAATAGCACAGCAGCAGCGCGCCGTCAGCCAAGGCCAGGCCTGGACCTCGCAACGAAAAGAGTGAGGGAGCGCCCATACGGGCGCTCCCTCGGGCGCCAACATCCGCTTCAGCGAGGGGTGCTCAGTCTCGCAGAAGCGTTGCGACTTCCTCGTCAGTCATCTCTTCCTTGCCCTCGGCCTGGATGACCAGGGCTTTGTCGCCAAGCACGACCACGATCCGCTCACCCAGGACGAAGACGTCCTTGAGTTCGGGCGCGGCGGCGAGGATCTTGAAGTAGGCGTCGCTCAGGTACTTGACCTCCACGGTGGCCATGTCGCTCTTGTAGGCGCGGTCCACCCAGAAGCCCGCCCAGTACTCGAAGGTGCGCTCACCGACCTTCTTGACGGCCAGGCCTTCGGGGCGTTCCGCTCGCTTTAACTCGGCGATACTCGTGGCTACCTCTACCGCCTCCTCGCCCGTCTCGTCATCGGCAAAGTCGAACCCACCGGCGTCGCCGGTGTCGCTCTCCAGGTCGAACGAGGGGCCGGCAAAATCGGTAACCTCCCCAGCCTCACCGGCCTTCCGCGCCGTGTCGCTCAGCAGTTGCTCCCGCCGGCGCCTGAGTTTGCTCCAGTTACCCGGATAGACGGTGGTGGGGGCTCCTGCCCGCGCAGGCTCCGCTCTCCCCCGTGACCGCACTCCCCTGGTACCGAGGACCTGCAAGCGCTGCCCCAGGTAGCGCTCGCGCTCGGCCTCGGGCAGGGCCAGGTAACTGGTGTAGGGGGTGGGGATGCCGAACTCGGTGGAGAGGGCCACCACCTCCTCCCGCAGTTCCTTCGACTCGCCGTGGAGCCGAATCTGGTCGAGGAGGTAGCCGATCTTGCGGGTGGCCCAGAGGTGGGCGACGAACTGGTGCTCCACGTCCTTCTCAGCGAAGGTGCCCTCGTACTCGAAGGTCTTCTCCTCGCCCCGCGCCTTGCCGACGAGGCGGATGACGGTGTCGCCGGGCTTCTCGTAGCGGCCCAAGAGCGTCAACTGCGTCCCCGCGAACAGATCGCCCAACTCCACCGGGTAGTGGTCGCGAACGGTGACCTTCTCCACCTCCAACTTCACGTCGGTGAGGACGGGCTTACGGATCTTGTTGAAGAGCGAGGAGACCTTGACCTCGATGTCCTCGGTCGCGCGGACGTACTCGCTCAGGCCCCGGTTCCCACCTGAGACCTTGTCCAGGAGGTGGGTGTTGACGTCGTCGCCCACGCCGAAGACGAAGATTCGGGTCTTGGTCTTGTTGGCTTCGCCGACGTTTTTGAGGATGTCGGCAACGTCGGTCACCCCCACGGTGGGTCGGCCGTCGGTGAGAAAGAGGATGGTGTAGGGACGGCCTTCACTGGGCTTGTGGGCCAGGGCTTTGGCCAGTGCCGAGTTGATGTCGGTGCCACCCGCGGCCACCATCTTTCCGATGTAGAGGAGCGCCTCTGCTATGTTCGGGTCGGTGGCGGCGACCAGCCCTTGCTTGAAAGGCTCGGTGGCGGTGGAGAAGGCGATGACGTTGAAGCGGTCCTCGGCCTTGAGGCCCTGGACGCAGTACCGGAGCGCCGACCGGGCCTGCTCGATCTTCTCACCCCGCATCGACCCGGAGGTATCGAAGACGAAGGAGATGTCACGGGGGAGAACCTTCTCCTCCTCCATCTCCTCCCGCGGGCTGATGAGCAGCATGAAGTAGCCGGGTTCCTCCGGGTCGGGCCGGTAGGTGATGAGGTTGAGGCCCAGGTCCTTTTCACTCACCGCGTAGTAGAGGACGAAGTCGCGGTCCAAGAGCGACTTATCCTGCTCGAAGCCGATGATGGCGTGGTGGTCGCCCCTGCGGGTGATGCCCACCTTGTGGGTGGGGGAGTAGATGTTGGTCAGCGCCTCTTGGGAGGTAAGGTCCACGGCCACCGAGAAGTCTTCCAGGGTGCGGGCTGCCTCCCCCGAGGTCCTCAGCGGATACTCGTAGCGGTTCAGTTCACCGTCGCGGGGAAGGAGTTGGCTGAACTGGAGTTCGATCTTTTGCCGGTCGCGGGCCAGGACGGGGTAGACCTTCACCCGGAAGAGTTGGCTGTCCATATACTCCAACAGCGCGGGGTCGCGCATTCTGCGGACGATGTCCATGTAGATTTCCCTGGCTTTCTCCTTAGGCAGGAGTTCTCCGGGGACCCGCTCCCCCTTGATGTAGAGGGCGAACTCGGTGATGGAGGCGTCCTTGGGGATGGGGAAGATGTAGGTCGCCTCTAAGTCGCGGGAGGTGGAGTTCTGGAAGACCTGCTCCACCTTGGTGACCGCCACCTGATCGCGGATGGTCACCGAGACCCGATGGCTCCTGATGGCCAAGGGTGGGATGCTTCGATCCTTGGGTATGAGCATCCCCGCCCCCAGAGCCGACTGTGCCAGGGCTGCCACACACACCAGCACCAACGCCGGTCTCACTACCTTCATCGCTCTCTCCTTGTCTTAGCCCGTCGCCCCTCCTATGGTCGGCGGGGGATGATGGGCCGGGGGATGGGCTCGGGCCTTGGCGGGGGCCTCACTTCGCGCTCGGGGAAGAGCACCACGTGGATGAGGGTGCCTCTGAAACTTAGACCCACGCCTGTGATGCCCCCGCCCTGGATGCGCACCCGTCGGCCCACGTCGGGAGCCTGCCTGTCACTGTAGTGGGTGCGGTAGCACCGGCGTAGGAGGTCCTCCACCTGCCGACGGCTGATGACCATGGCGATATGGGGCTTGCGGGTCCTGGTGAGGGCGTAACTGTGAATGAGTTTTCGGCGGAGTTTTCGGAACAGGTCTTCGTTACAGAAGATGTCAGCCCCTAAGATGACGGGCCCCCGCACCGCCACCAGCCCCACCGCCTCCGGGGGCAGTTCGGGCAGGATGACCCGCTCGTACTCGGCCAGTTCCGCGGCCACCTTCTTATCGGCCTGCATTGCGTTGAGGTCGGAGGTGGGGCTTGAGACCCGGCGCCGCCGAGCGAACTCCTCCACCTCGCGCCAGACCTCCGCCTGCTTGGCGCCCTGGGCGACCCGCCGACGCAGTTCCTGCTGCCCCATCCGTTCACTGCGCTCAAACTCCATGTTGGGGTTGTGCCAGCGGCCACGCTCGATGCAGAACACGGCCGCCACTACCTGGCCCGAGTGAGGACGAAGCAGCAGGTCTTCCCGCAGCATCCGGTTCTGCTTGCCTCCCACCAGGACCTCGTTGCCCAGGAGGAAGACGTAGTGGTCCGAGTTGTTACGCACCAAGACCTTGGGCACCGACCCGGTTCCCGCCTCCTTGATGATCAACTCACCCCGCTTGAGTGCCTCGTCAAGGCTGAGGTACAGACGGTCGTCGGTGACCCGGCGCTGAAGCAGAGGGAAGACACCCAGTCCCCTGCACCAGATGGGTTCCCCCACCTCGATGGTGCGGATGGCCCGCACCAGAGGATTATGAGGCGGCGGAGGTGGGGGTGGGACAATCCGTACAGGCCCGTCGGTACCCGGCTCAGTCGGTTTGAGTTCCACGGCCCGGAGTTGGGCCAGGAGAAGGCTCAACAGACACATCACGACGAGAACAGCGACTAATCTTCGGCACCTCATCGCAAGGGCCCTCCCACATGAGTTGGTTTGGTCTCCGAC
>CBDVDV010000025.1:0-28779 GCA_965372835.1 uncultured bacterium
GGGAAACTCAAACAATGTTTCCCGCGCTCCGCACCCACCTTGGCCCTGCCAAGGTGGGCCACCCCTGACAACTGAACTCTTTGCTACTAAATGACTTATGAAAACTGGGGATGAGCCAAACGGACGGCAGACACGGTGCCGGTTTCCGTTCTTCTGGACGTTTCCCGAAAGACCGGCAAAGAATGCGGCTACGACCTTCGATGTTCAGAGGTGCAACTTCGCAGGCAGCCGGGCAGCCATGGCGAGGACGCAATCCGCAGTCCAGTGGTGCGCGCGTAAGAGTGCGTGTGCATGAACTGTAGCCAGAGGTCGGCGGGACTTTAGCAGGTGGGCGCGCTGCACCTGGCGGAGTTTTCTTTTGGATGACGGATGTTTTTTGTTGAATTGTTAGTTGAGGAATGTAGGCTATTAATCTGTGAGGGCCTGGTTGCCCCCAGTGTGTGCGAAGTTTGGTCCTTTGTTGAAGGGTTGAAGGGAGGAGATGGTGGCGAAGCGAGCAGGGACGATTGCAGAGCTGAAAGCTCTGCTGGCGAAGAAGGAGAAGCAGTTGCGCAGACTGGGGGCGATGCGCAAGAAGTTGGTGGCCCAGTTGGAAAAGGTGGATGGTCGCGTTGCTAAGTTAGAGGGCGCTCCTGTGAAGAGGGGCCCGAAGCCCAGAGCGGCCAAAGTCCGCCGGCGTCGGCCCACGGCACGTAGACGCCGGAAGACCCTCAAGCAGGCCGCTACGGAGATTCTCGCCGGCGCCCGCAAGGCCCTGGGTGCCAGGGACATTGCCGGGGCCCTTGGCAGTGTCGGATACGTCTCCAAGAGCAAGAACCTGCTGACCATGATCGGCAGTGTGCTTTCCAGCACCCCCGAGTTCTATCGGGTGGCCCGGGGCAAGTATCGCCTTCAGCGCCGACGCGGGCGTCCCCCGAAGGTGGCAAAGGCCAAGGGCAAAGCCCCCGCCAAAGCCTAATCCTCCCCCAAGCTCGGGGGCCGAGAAGCGCAGGCGACGGGCAGCGAGAAGCGAACTACAAAGCCAGGGGCGGAGGCCGGATCGGGCTCCGCCCCTGGAGTCTTTCGGCGGGACGGTCAGTCGATGTCCCGGCCAGCGATGGCACCCACCGTCAAGTTGATATCGGGGAAGCTGTCGTAGGCGGGGAGCATGGTCTCGGCAGAGACGAACTCCACGTGACCATCGACGAAGAGGAAGTGTCGTCTCCCCTTCCAGCACCACCAGCCCTCATCCTCAGCAACCCGCTGGTGGTTGCTCAGCCACTCACCCATGACCGCCTTTCGGGCCGGATGCACGACCAGAGCCAACGTCTGGGGCACGCAGGGAACTGGGTCAGAGTACGTGGCCGCAGGGGTGGTCATGAGGCTGAGTTGCTCCGGCGTGTGGTAGAAGGCCAGAGAGTAGCCATAGGAAGTTGATTCCCACTGCTCGATAGCCCGCAGGTCAGAGGGGCAATGAAGCACCCGCTCCTCTTGCCCCAGGTAGGACTCCAAGAGCCCGCGCCAACCCCGCCCCATCCACAGCCAGTAGTAAGGGTCGGTGCTCACGGGGTCCTGGGCCACGGGGAAGGTATCGCGGTAGTCGTTGAGGTACAGGTGCAGGGCGACGCCGATCTGTTTGAGGTTGCTGGCGCAGACTGTGCGCCTGGCTTGCTCCCGCGCCTGGGTGAGCACGGGGAGCAGGAGAGCGGCCAAGATGGCCACAATCGCAATCACCACCAGCAGCTCAAGCAGGCTGAACCCGGCTGAAGGTTTGCTCACGGGGAACTCATCTACCGGTGCGCGGTCCCGTTGGGGGCGCGGTCACGCGATAGCCGTGGTCACGGCCAGTTTCTCGGTCACCACCTGGGCGGCCCGGCGGCCCGAAAGCAGCATCCCACCGAAGGTGGGGCCCATGCGAGGCAGGCCGTGCACGGTAGCCACAGCCATACCGGTCACCACCAGACCCGGGTGCACTTCGCCTGTCTTTTGCACCACAGCGTCCTCGGACCGCTCGACCCACATCCCCGAGAAGCCGGCCAGTGTGAGCAGTCCCCGGTCGGCCAGTTTGCGGGCCACCGCGGCATCGTGACCGGTGGCGTCCACGACGACCTGAGTCTGAAGGGCGACGGGGTCGACGCAGGTGATCTGACGTGGCAGGCTTTCCACGGGGGTCCAGTTCACCACCACTCCGGCCACCCGGTTCCCTTCACGCAGCACCACGTCGTCCACGGAGGTGAGGCTGGCGACACGGATGCCGGCGTCGCAGGCCGAAGCGATAAGTTTCGAGCAGGCGTGGGGGCCATCGGCCACGAAGAGCCCGGGCTGGACCTCTTTCAGCGGGACATCCAGTTCGGCGAGAAGTTCCTCGCCGGGCGAGCGCACCGTCACCTTGTTCATCAAGTAGCCGCCCACCCAGAAGCCTCCCCCCAGGTAGTTGTTGCGCTCGACCAGCAGGACCTTGAGGCCGGATCGGGCCAGTTCCCGGGCAGCGACCAGCCCACTCGGACCAGCGCCCACGACCACGCAGTCGCTCTCCGCATATTGGCAGAACTGGGCGCTGAACTCCTCGACGATGGCCCGGGTGACGGCGCTTTCACCTACCGGGGCGAACCTTGTTTCTTGCTCCATGGCTCTCCTCCTTGCTCTTGGGCTCCCGCGGAGCCGCCCGCCTCGAAGACCAGCCGTGAATGGGCAGTAGAACCATCAAGATAGTATTGAATGGGCCCCGCTCCTGTCAAGGCCTTTCTCCGGAGGGGGCTTCGCCGGTGACCACACCATGGTCTTTTCGGTCTTTTCGCTCGGCTTGCCGAGCATACCGGTGGCGCCCACGCACGTTGAAGTCCGGGTCGCAGCGAAGAGAATCGGCAGCGGCCCGCGGCCCGATCCGAACGACAAGTGAGAGGCCTACCTGGTCACACGAACCGGGCCGATGGGTCTGCGGGCGATGACCAGGTTGTCGTAGTAGACCTTGATGGGGTTCTGGGCCGTGTATTTTTTGGGCAGGCCCGGGTGGTAGTAGGTACCCAGGCTAAACATAGTGATCTTCAGTTGGGGAACCTTGCGGTAGCGCAGGTCGGCCTTGCGGATGCTCAGTTCCCCGTCCACCCAGAGTTCTTCCACGGCGTCGGCCTTGAGCGGGTCTACGGAGTTGAGTTTCAGGTGCCATTCCAGGCAGTACCAGCGGCCCACCTGGATGCGGGCCATCTTGACCGGCTCGAAGTAGTCGCCCCAGCGCCCGGGCTTGTCACAGTGGTAACTGTAGAAGCCCCAGTGGAAGGGCTTCCTGCCCCGGCCGCCATAGGGCTGGAGGCAGGCGGAGTAGTAGCCCTGGGCGGCGACGTCGCGGGTGTCGGCCATGCCCACCCAGCGGGAGTTGGGCCGAGTCAGGTCCCGACCGCCCAACAGTGAGCCGTGATTGCGGACGCCCGGCGTGTAGTTCTTGTCGAACCTCTGGTAGTAGCGGACGTAAACCTCGTCGTAGCCCGGCCCCAGGCCCTGATTGGCGTTCTCATAGTTCCCCATCCGCAGGGAGAGGCCGGCGCTGGCGGATTTCTCCTCCTCTTGCCAGCAGGCCAGTTCGAGCAGGTGTTTCCCCGGGCCGTTGCGGGTGACCTGGCCCGAGATGATGGAAACCCGGCGTGTGCCTCCTTCGCTCACGTTGAGCCACTTCCCTGCGGGGGGTTTGCTGGCGGTCCAGGACTCGAAGTCGTCGGCGAAGATGACGTCCTCGTCGCCGGCGATGCCGACGTCGTTCGGGTACTTCTCGGCAAGGTGCCCGCTCGCTACCGATGACACAGGCGCATCCTCCTCGGCTTCCAGGTTCAGTAGCCCAACTCCCAACACTACGGTGACGGCGATCAAGCCGACGAGCATCTTCGCCTTCATTGCAGTTCCTTTCATGCCTGTGCGCCGACGGTGGTCTTTACCGGTCGGGCAGGCTCCCGAAGGTCTCCGTGTAGAGGTCCCGCACCCAATCGAGCCACGCACCCAACCCCTCAGCCGTCAGGGCCGAGAGTTCGAAGAGCCTAAGGCCGTGCTTGATCTGCGCGAGGTCGCTCACAACCCGCTCCCTGTCGAAGGAGAGGACCTCGCTCAGGTCGATCTTGTTCAGGACGACGCAACTGGCCTCCCGGAAGAGCCGGGGGTACTTGAGCACCTTGTCGTCACCCTCGGGCAGGCTCAAGATCGCCACCTTGGCGTGCTCACCCAGGTCCTGGGTGGATGGGCAGACCAGGTTGCCCACGTTCTCGATGATGATCAGGTCAAGGCCACGGATGTCGATGCCCTGGTAGGCCTGGGCGATGAGCGTGGGTGGTACGTGACAGGCACCGGCCGTGTTGATGAGGTGGCAGGGCACACCCACGGCTTCGATGCGGTCGGAGTCCCTGGCGGTGGCGATGTCGCCCTCGATGACGGCGACCCTGAAGGTCTCTGTGAGTTGCGGGAGGGTGGCTTCAAGCAGGGCGGTCTTGCCGCAGCCGGGTGAGCCGATGAGGTTGATCGCCAGTACCCGCTGCCGGGTCAGTTCCGCTCGGATCTCGGCGGCGATCTGCTTGCCGGCGGCCTGCAAGTCTCTGCCGATCTTCAGTTTCACTCTTCCACCTCGATGCTTTCCAGGATGAGTTCGTCGCCGCTGGTCAGGCGCACGTCGGCGATGCCACAGTCCGGACAGACGAAGCAGTTGGCCACCACCTCAAACTCCCGGTCGCACTGTCGGCAGCGTACGACCACGGGCTGCTTTTCCACCACCAGTTGGCTCCCGGCCAGGGGTGTGTCCCTGGTTAGTTCCTCGTACCAGAACTCAAGGTTCTCAGGTTGAATGTGGGTGAGCCCGCCCACGGTAGTCTGCACGGAAACCACCCGGCCCACCCCGCGGTCCTTCGTCTCTCGGAGCACCGCCTCGACGAGCGACTGAGCGATGGAGAGTTCGTGCACCCGTACCCTCGCGTCTGGAGCCCGTGTCGACGCTCATAGGACCGCAACTGCCTGCTTCGCCATGCCTCCGTCTGCCCATGCTACCGCACTCTCCGCCCCACTGCAAGCGACCAGCAGGGAGCAGCCTGGCTCTCTTCCGTACGGGGTCACCACCTGGGGCCCGCGGCGAGGTGAACGCGGGCTTTCCAACTCCTGTGCACGTAGCCGGGGCGACGGACTCAAGCAGCCACACTTGTTCTGCGTGTGTTCTGCGTGCTTTCAGTGGCAGACCACTTTGCTTGCAGACTGCGCCCGGCCAGAGAAGCCCTGGGCGGCTCCTCCTGAAGCGCAAAGTCCCAACTTGTGCACAGTTTCTGCACCACTTGTGCACAGAGTTCGCTCCGGATTTGCACATACCCCTGTACATGGGCAAGGTTGACCGGCGAGAGCGCAGACCCATATAATGCCGGGCAGCCAGGCGAGAGAGGCGACTGGGGAGAGGAAGCAGCGATGGCTGCTCGGTCGGGAAATGCCGATCTCAGGTTCGGCATCGTAGGTGCGGGGAACCCGGGCGTGGGGACGTCACGGGGGGATTCGTTCGCCCGGGCGGTGACGGCGGTGGGCGGGAAGGTACTTGCCTTTTACGACCTCCGCCGGGAGAACGCTGCGCGCGCCGCCGACTCCGTCGAAGGGGCTGGGGCCTTCGACGAATTCGAAGCCTTCCTGGATGCGGGCATCGATGCAGCCGTCATCTGTTCTCCGGTGAACTGCCATGCGGAGCAGGCGGCGCTCTGCTTGGAGCGGGGTATCCACGTGCTCAGTGAAGTGACGGCCGCCAGTTCCCTGGATGACGCCCGCGGGCTGGTGGAGGCTGCGCACCGAAGTTCGGCTCAGTACATGCTCGCTGAAAACTACCGGTACCTGGACGAGGTTGAACTGGTCAAGCGGATGGTCGCGGACGGGCGGTTCGGGGAGGTGTACTTCGCCGAAGGCGCCTACATCCACGACTGCAAGGACCTGTGGCGAAACGAAGATGGTTCTCTGACCTGGCGTGGGAAGGGCCTCCTCGGCGTCTACTGCACCCACAGCCTGGGTCCCGTCCTCTACTTACTCGGGGACCGCGTCAAGAGCGTCTCCTGCCTGGCCAACCCGAGTGAGCCCTACGACCCTAGCGTCCACCAGCAGGGCAACCACGTCGCGCTGATGCGGACCGAAAAGGAGCGCACCATCCTGGTCCGTGTGGATCACCTGTCGGCTCGGCCGCACCAGATGGTCTATTACTCCGTCCAGGGAACCGGAGGCGCCTACGAGGCCTGGCGGGGCTTTGGCGATGAGTCGAAGGTCTGGCTGGCCGACGAGCACCAGCCGTCCCGCTGTCGTGGCGGCTGCAAGTGGCATCGGCTGTGGGACTATGCCGAACGATACATACCTGAGAGGCTGAAGGTCGGTGAGGAGGCCCGCCGGGGCGGTCACGGCACCAGCGAGTACTGGATGCTCAAGGACTTCCTGAAAAGCATTGAGGAGGGGGCGACGCCCCCCATCGACGTGCACGTGGCCATGGACTACACCGTGCCGGGCATTGTAGCCGCTCAGTCGGTCGAGCAAGCGGGAGCCACGCTTCCCGTGCCCGACTCCAGGGACTGGGTTGAGTGACGGAGGTCGTGTGACCCGTATGAGCGGGAGTTCGCCCGCCGTAGGGCTTCAGCCCGCAGGCGGGACACTCACACAGGCAGGGACAGGGAGGAACTGGCGATGAAGCCCGGGGACGGGTTCCGACATCTCGGGGCGGCTCTGGGGCCGGGAGGCGGGCGCCTTGCCGAGGCCTTCGTGCAGGCAAATGACTACCTGCGCAGCCACGACCGGACGGAACTCCTGGGCAGCGTGGGCAAGACGATCGATTCCTTGCCGGCGGTGGAGCACCTGAAGAAGTCCTTCTTCCAGGCCTCGTTCCGAACGGGGGCGACGGTGGAGGGCGAGGACCTGCTCGCCGGTCAGGGCCTCTTCTTCATCACGGAGCGCCGGCGGCTCTTCCTGGACACCACCGCCGGCCACTACCAGATGACCTGGGGCTACAATCATCCCGAACTCACCGCCGCTCTGCTGGCGGCCGTGGAGGCCGGGCTGGTCTGGGACGACCACAGCAACATCCCCGGCGACCCGGTCAAGCGACTGGCCGAGAAGTTAGTCGAGTTGGCCAACAGTGCTCGGTCATCCGGAGACCTGGCGGCTTTGGAAGACGATCCGCAGGCGCTCAACACCGTCCTGCTGGGCATCGCCACCGGCTCGGTAGCCTGTAGCACGGCCATCAAACTGGCTCTCAACTACTTCAAGGAGACGCGAGGCCCGGGCGAGCCGGTTTTCGTAGCCCTGGTGGGCAACTACCACGGCACCGACCTGGTGGCGCAGCGCCTCAGGGGGATGTGGCCGGAGTACCTGGGTCGCCTGCCCGTTCGGCTCCTGGAGCCCAATGATGCCGAGGCCCTCAGACGGACCTTCGCGGACTGTGGCGGCCGCATCGCCGCCATGTTCGTCGAACCGGTGATGATGAACCGGGAGGCCATCACACTGGATCGGGAGTACCTGCTGGAGGCCCGCCGACTGTGCGACGAGCACGATGCCGCCCTTGTCTTCGACGAGATTCAGAGCTGCTTCTGGTACCCGGAGTTCTTCAGCGCGGCGAGGCTCGGGGTCGGGCCCGACATGCTGGTCGTGGGCAAGGGGATGACGGCGGGCTTCCATCCCCTCTCGGCGGTCATCTATCGTCGCAGGTACGATTCGCTCGCCCAGTACGACGCCATCAGCACTAACGGCAACGCGCCCCTGGCCGCCTACGTGGCCCTGGTCTCCATCGGGCTGATCGAGAAAGAAGGAGACCGTATTGCCCAGGTGACCCGGTACTGGCGCTCCGGTCTTGAGGAACTCCCCCAGGAGTTCCCCCGGCTCATACAGCGCATTCACGGCGACGGCCTGCTGGCCGGCATCAAGTTCCAGACGGTGGAGGGGGCCAAGGAGTTCCATCGACGCTGCCTCGACGCAGGTCTCTGGCTTCGGCTGCACGTCTATCACGAGGGGCACTCGACGGTCCTGACCAAGTTGGCGCTCATCCTGGACGAGGAGTCGGCCGACTTCCTCCTCGGCCGGTTCCGGGAGATACTCTCAAACCTAAGTTGACCCACGCAAAGGGCAGACGGTGAACGACCGGCAACACGACAGCGGTTCCTTTCAACTCATCACCTTCCCGCTGGACTACGAAGAAGATGTTGACCGGCCCGTCTGGCGGGACGAACTCGACCCTTTCCTCCCCGCTCGCATCTTCGACTGCCACTCTCACATCTTCCTGGCCGAGCATCGGCCCTCCAGGCGCGGCGAAAGCCGAAACCCCTCCCACCCGAGTGTCTGCGAGGCCTTCCCGTTGGAGAACTACGTTCACTCGATGCATCGGCTCTTCCCGGGCCGCGAGGTCCGGGCCCTGCTTTTCGGCACCATCGACCGGGAAGCCGACCTCGACGTCATCAACTCCTACGTGAACGCCAGGGCCCGGCAGGCGGGCTTTGAGGCCCTGATGGTGATCCCTCCCGGGTTGGAAACGACCGAGATCGAGCAGAAACTGGAGGCGGGGGGGTTCCTTGGCTTCAAGCCGTACTTCACATTCGTTCAGGATAAGTTAGCGGAAGAGGTCACGTTGGAGGACATGATAGATGCGCCGATGCGCGAGGTGGCCGACCGCCTGGCCCTGATACTGATGGTCCACATCCCCCGGCCCGGTCGGCTGGCCGACCCGGTGAACGTGGAAGGGCTGGAGAGGCTGTGTCGGGAGTGTCCGCGGGCCAAGGTCGTGCTTGCTCACTTCGGTCGCGCCTATTTCCCGGAAGCGGTGGGCAGAGCCGACGGCCTGCCCGACCTGGAGAACCTCTACGTGGACTGCTCCATGGTGCAGGACGTTGGGGTGCTGGAGACCGTCTTCCGTCGGTTCGACCACTCGCGCATCATGTTCGGACTGGACATGCCCGTGGCCCAGGAGAAAGGAAAACTCCTGGGTATCAACGGCCAGCGCCACTTCTTCACCAAGCGGGTACACCCCTGGAGCATTCACAACTCGGCCGGTTCCTACCGTATCCGCTGCACCTTCATGGCTTACGAGATGGTCCGGGCGCTGAAGAAGGCCATCGAGCGCTGTGGCCTGGGGCCGGACGTTGTCGAGAAAGTGTTCCATGACAACGCTGCTGAATTGGTCGACTCTGTGAAGGAGGGCTCTGATGGGTGAGAAGCCCAAGGTGGGTCTGCTGGGACTGATGCTGGAACTCTACGACGGGCCCTTTCCCCAACTCAAAGGTACGATGCACGAGTTCGCCCAGAGCATCATCGGCGCTCTTTCCGACCGACTTCAGATCACCTTCCCCGGTGTGTGCATGCGCACCTCGGAGGTCGAATCGGCCCTCGGGCAGTTCGAGGCCGAGGGGTGCGACATGGTGATGGTCGTCTGCCTCACCTATGCGCCGAGCCTGGTCTCGGTCCCCGCGCTGCTTCGCTCTCAGTTGCCCCTGGTCATCTTCGATACGGCCAAGGCTCCGGCCCTGGGTCCCGAAATGACCGGCCAGGACGTCACGGAGAACCATGGCATTCACGGCGTCCAGGACCTGGCCAACGTCCTGGCCCGGCGGGGCCGGAGTTTCCAGTTAGTTGTGGGGCATTACCAGGACGCCCGGGCGTTGGATGAACTGGTCGCTTGGGCGCGGGCGGCCCAGACGAAGGCGGGGCTACGTCGGCTCAAGGTGGGGCTGTTAGGGGAGCCCTTCGAAGGAATGGGTGACTTCAGCGTTGAGCCCAAAGCGCTGCAGAATGACCTCGGGCCTGAGGTGGTGCCTCTGAGCATGGCCGACTTAGCGTCCTGTGTACGGCAACTCTCGGACGACCAGGTGGAGCGGGAACTGAAGGACGTCCGCCAGCGCTTCGAGATCGATGCGTCCCTGACCGACGACCTGCTGGCGACCTCGGTGCGTTGGGGTTTGGCCCTTCGCCGACTCGTCGAGAGCAAGGGGCTGGGTGCCCTGTCGATGAACTTCCTGGCTTTCCGTCCGGAGGTAGGGGCCGAGACGGTGCCCTTCCTGGGGGCCTCCGTGCTGATGGCCGACGGGGTGGGGTACGCGGGTGAGGGAGACGTGTGTTGTGCGGCGCTGGTCGCGGCCTCGGCGAACCTGTGTGGGCAGGCCAGTTTCACCGAGATGTTCTGCCCGGACTTCGCCGGCAGTGAGGTGCTGATGAGCCACATGGGAGAGTGCAACCCGGCCATGGCCCGGGATGACCGGCCGATCAGGCTGGTGGCCAAGCCCTTCGCCTGGGCGCCGATAAAGGAGCCCGCGGTGCCGGTGGTCTGCCTGGCGCCCGGGCCGGCGACCCTGGCCAGCCTGACGGCCTGGCGCGAAGGCACCTGGCGTCTGGTGGTGACTGAAGGAACCATCGTGGACACGCCTCCCTACCCGGACCTGCAAAGCCCCTACTCGAAGTTCAAGCCCAACGGGGCCCTGGAGGAGTTCCTGCGCGATTACAGTCTGGCTGGCGGCACCCACCACTTAGGGATCGTCTTCGGCCACAGGGCGCAGGATTTTCGAAAACTGGCTGGCCTGCTGGAAATCGAGTGCGTCGTGGTGTGAGGCCCACATGAGCCGACGCTGCTATCTTTCGATCGACCTGGGCACCACGGCGGTGAAGGTTGCCCTCTTTCGCTCTGACGGCCAACTGCTCGCCCTTTCCGTCCGGGAACTTCAACTCCTCCACCCGGCACCGGAACAGGTGGAAATTGATGTCCGGGTGGTCTGGCACGCCTTGGCCGAAGGCACCAAGGAGGTGTTGGGCAAGGCCGCCGCCGGCGCAGCGTCCGTCGCCGGGATAGGCATCTCCAGCCAGGCCCAGACCTTTGTGCTGCTCGATGAGGCCGGCCAGCCCGTTCGCCCGGCGGTGATGTGGATTGACACGCGCGCCGGCAAGGAGGCCGAGGAGTTCCGTCAGCGATTCAGTCCTGAAGAGAGCCTCCAGCATATCGGCAGGCCCGCCATCGACGCCATTGCCTCCGGCCCCAAACTCCGCTGGCTGTCCAAGCGTGAGGGAGAAACGCTCTCCCGTGCGCGCGCCCTGCTCCTCTTGCCCGATTACGTGCTCTACAGGCTCACTGGCGAGCGGGTCACCGACCCGGTCACCGCCGGGAGCACCGGCTTCTTCCACTCTTCACGTCGCCGGTGGTGGGCCGATGCCATCGACTTCGCTGGTGCCGGACACCTTCGCCTCCCCACGGTGAAGAGACCTGCTGAACTGGCTGGACACCTTCAAGCCGAGTCGGCAGACGAACTGGGCTTGCCCGGGGGCATTCTTTGCGCCGTCGGCACCAACGACCAACTCACCGGCGCCCTGGGCGCCGGTAACGTGGAGGTGGGCACGGTCTCAGAGACGACGGGAACGGCCCTGGCCCTCATCCTGACGACTGCTGCCGAGGACACGCAACGACCGGGAAGCGTGCCTGCGGGCCCTCATCCTGCCGGGGACCATCTCCGCTATCTGCTGGCTTACTCCAAGACGGCGGGCATCGTAGTGAAATGGTTTCGTGAGCAGTTCTGGCCGGCCAAATCCTACGACGAGATGTTCGAGCAGATTTCTCAGGCGCCTGTGGGCTCGGCCGGGGTGACCTGCCTACCCCACTTCTCCGGTACGGCCACCCCCCACTTCAACCCGGAGGCCACCGGCGCCTTCGTCGGGCTCCGGCTCAGCCACACCGCGGCCCACCTGGCTCGAGCCATCGTCGAGTCGCTGACCTTCGATCTGTTGCTCAACGTGAGGCTGCTTGAGGAGGCGACCGGGCCAGTGAGGACCATCCGAGCCATGGGGGGAGGCGCCCGTAGTGACCTCTGGCTTCAGATGAAGGCCGACGTCTTAGGCCTTCCGGTGGAGCGGGTGGCGTGTCCGGAGGCAGCTTCGTTGGGTGCAGCGGAGTTGGCCATGGTGGCTGCGGGTGAGTTCGCTTCGGTGGCCGAGGCGTCCCTGGCCCTCTACCGAAGTGAGCGGACCTTCGAGCCCGATGCCGAACGGGGCGCTCAGTACGCTGAGCCATTGAGGCGCTACGAAGAACTCTACAGGACGTTATACGGGGAAGGGAAAACGTAGATGGAAAGGCCGCTGCGAGTTGGTTTTGTCGGGTTCGGCTTCATCGGCAAGGTGCATGCATACTGCCACCTTAATGTGCCTATGTTCTACGACCCGCCCCCACTTGAGACCACGCTCGTGGGGGTCTGTACTTCCAGAACGGAAACCGCGCAGGAAGCCAAGAAGCGATTTGGTTTCGACATCGCCACCGACAACTATCGAGAAATCACTGAGAGCCCTGACATCGACATCGTCCACATCACCAGCCCCAACGTCTTCCACCGGGCCCACCTGCTCTCGGCCATGGCCGCGGGCAAGCACATCTACTGCGAAAAGCCGCTTGTGGCCACCCTGGATGAGGCTTGTGAAGTTGAGGGCGCGCTCGCCTCGTACCGTGGCACCCATCAGATGTGTCTGCAGAACCGTTTCTTCCCCGCCACCATGCGTGCGAAGCAGTTGGTGGACGAAGGATTTCTCGGACAACTCCTGAGTTTTCGCGCCTCGTACCTGCATTCAGGCAGCGCTGACCCCAACGCTCCGCTGAAATGGAAACTGGACCGGGCCATGGGTGGGGGCGTGCTGCTTGACCTGGGCTCCCACGTCATCGACCTGGTTCGCCATCTCTGTGGAGAGATCCAAGAGGTGCTGATGGACAGCGCCATTGCCTATCCCGAGCGACCCTCGACCAGCGACCCCGGCCGAAGAGTTAGTGTGGAAGCAGAAGACCTGGCAGTGCTGCTGGTACGGACCGCCGGCGAAGCGCTGGGGAGCATCGAAGCCTCCAAGATCGCCACCGGGACAGAGGACGAACTCCGCATCGAGATTCACGGCAGCGAAGGCGCACTGCGTTTCAACTCCATGCAACCCAACTACCTGGAAGCCTACAGGAGAGCCGATCCGGAGGAGCCGATCGGGGGCAGCCGGGGTTGGAGAGCCATCGCCACCGTACAGCGCTATCCGCAGCCGGCGGGGTTCCCAGGTCCCAAGTTTTCCGTCGGCTGGATTCGCTCACACCTCGCCTGCCTGCACAACTTCCTTTCTGCACTGGCTTCAGACACCAAAGCCGAGCCGGGTCTGGAAGTGGGTATCCGCCTCCAGGAGATCATGGCCGCGGCCAAGCGCTCGCGCGATACGCGCCAGTGGATAGGCTGCGCCGCCACCTCGTCGCAGTGAGTCCGGGGCAAGGGAAATCACGGCCCTGGACGGGTCACTCCTGGGCGGTGCCGTGAAGGAGTTCGATGGCGTGGGGGAGGGCGGGGGCGACGACCTGGAAGCATTCCACCGCGCCCTTGGGGCTGCCCGGGAGGTTGACGATGAGACAGGTGCCCGCGACCCCCGCTTCCGCTCGACTCAACATGGCGTGGGGTGTGACCTCGAGGCTCCGGGCGCGCATTGCCTCGGCCATGCCGGCGAGGCGCTTCTGCACCACCGCCAGGGTGGCCTCCGGAGTTACGTCTCGAGGGCCGATGCCCGTCCCGCCGGTAGTGAGAATCAGGTCCACCTGGCCGCCGGCAACCAGCCGGCGAAGCGTGGTCTCGATGAGCCGACGCTCGTCGGCTATCACTTCCAGCGCCACCACCGTGCCGCCCCGCTGCTCCACAGCTTCCACCAGCGCGGGACCACTCTGATCGGGACGCTCGCCGCGAGCCGATCGGTCACTTATGGTCAGAACGGCCACTTTCATCGACGCGCACCTCGTCGCCTGGACGGACCACACCTCCGGTAACGACCGTGGCAAAGACGCCTTCCTTGGGCATCACGCAGTCACCCAACAACTCGAAGATAGCGCATCCGACGTGGCATTTCTTCCCAATTTGTGAAATTTCCAGTTCCACCTCGCCGCCCACCTGAAGACGAGTGCCCAGGGGGAGTCGGGGCAGGGGGAGGCCCTCGATGGTCAGGTTCTCGGCGAAACTCCCGGGCCGTAACTCCAGGCTGACATCGCAGTCTTTGTTGCACTGCCCGGGCAGTTGCCCCCGGGCCTGGCGTTGCTCGAAGACCCGTCGCTGCTTCTCGATGCTTTCGGCGGCCAGCAGACTCACCTGCTTCAGCCCGGGGCCGCTGTGGGCGTCGCCCACCACACCGTGGTCGGGGCGAAGCCTGACTTCAGCCACGGGTTCCTTGGCGACGCCCTTTCGGCTGCTGGTGTTTACCGAGACAACCCGGCCGACTCTGTACGTGGACGGACTCATCCGGTCACCTCCCCACGCTGCCAATGGCCACTCTTGCCACCCGACTTCTCGACCACGCAGACGTCGGTGATAACTGCCTCCGGGTCAACGGCCTTGACCATGTCGTAGAGGGTAAGTGCCGCCACCGAGACGGCCACCAGGGCCTCCATCTCGGCGCCCGTGGGTGCGTGGGTCTTGACCTCGGCTTGGACGCGGGCCAAGTTGTCTGCAAGTTCGATTGTCACCTCCACCCAGCCGAGGGGGATGGGATGGCAGAGGGGGATGAGTTCGGCGGTGCGTTTGGCCGCCAGGATGCCGGCCAGCCGGGCTGCTTCCAGGGCGTCGCCCTTGGGGAGTTTGGCCGCGGCGATCTGGGCAACCGTGTTCGGCTTCAGGACCACCGTGGCCCGGGCCAGCGCCCTGCGGGCGGTCGTTTCCTTGCCCGAGATGTCTACCATCCGGGCCCGGCCTCGGTCGTCGACGTGGGACAGGTCGGACACGCTCATCCTCCTACAAAGCGCATGACTTCCGGGAGCATTCCGTTGTGCTCTCCGGGCTTCCGCGACGCCGCCAGGTGAAGGGCTCCCTCGAGGTCCCGCTCCCACGAGGGGCTCCGAAGGGCAGAGAGAAGGTCCACTTCCTCCTCGTCGTAGAGGCAGGGACGAAGTTTGCCCGTGGAGGTAAGCCTGAGCCGATTGCATCTCGCGCAGAACGGCTCACTGAGAGGGGAGATGAACCCCACCAGACCCCCGCCGTCCAGACGGTAGTAGCGGGCCGGGCCTCCAGCTCCGTTCGCTCCGACTTGATGTTGCGCCTCGCGGAGGTGGAAGCGCTGGCGAAGCCGGGCCAGGGTCTGCGAGGCCGGGACAAAATGCTCTCGTGCTCCGTCCTCCTCCGAAATCATGTACTCGATGAAGCGCACAGTAAGGCCCTCCCGCCGACCGAACTCCACCAGGTCGCAGGCCGCCTGGTCATTATAGCCTCGCAGCACCACGGTGTTGGTCTTGACCGGCGCCAGCCCGGCGTCCTGGGCCGCCCGTATCCCGGCCAGCACCTCCGAAAGCGCGTCCCCGCCGGTGATGCGCCGAAACCCCTCGGCCTCGGTGTGGGGCAGGCTGACGTTCACCCGGGTGAGGCCCGCCCGCCGAAGGGCATCCGCAAGGCCGGCCAGGCGGACCCCGTTGGTGGTGAGAGAAAGCTGCGCCAGCCCCAGGCCGGCGAGCCGGCGGACGATCTCCACGACGTCAGGCCGCTCCAGGGGCTCACCCCCCGTCAGCCTGACGTGGGTGACTCCAAGGCGCTGGGAGATACGCACCACCCGCTCGATGTCGGCAGGCGAGAGCGCCCGAGCAGCTGCGCTCCGCTCTTCGGCCGGTGAGCAGTAGAAACACCGGAACCCACATCGGTCTGTGACCGAGACCCGTAGGTAGGTCACGGACCGCGTTCCCGGAGGAGTTCCTGGTCGTGACCCGAGAGAGGTCCGTTCACTCACCGCTCAACCCTCCAGAAGCAGGGCTGGCACGTCGGTGCCGGCCGACACCTCACCGGCTCCCGCTTCCACCTGAATCAGCGCATCGGCGTTGGTCAGCGCCATCAGGTCAGCGGAGCCGTGACTGGGGACCGGTTCGGCCAGCAGCCCACGGTCGCTGCTCCGGAGCCTTACGAGCAGGTACGAGCGCCTCTCACCCCGGCTGCGAACCGAAGTCGTCAACGTCACCGACACCATCCGGGGGAGCAGGTCCGTCCGCCCGGCCAGTCTCCTCAGTGCCGGCTCCACAAAGAGCCTGAAGACGACGATGACCGAGACCGGGTTACCGGGCAGCCCGAACACCAGTTTCTTCCCACGGGTGGCAAAGACGGTCGGCTTACCCGGTTTTATGGCCACCTTGGTGAAGTGTACCACTATTCCCAGGGCCTCGAAGACCTCGGGAACCAGGTCGTATTTCCCCATACTGACGCCACCTGAAACCAGAAGTACGTCTGCTTCGAGGCCGGCCCGAATCTTCGTCTCGAGTTCCTCTCGGGTGTCACGGGCGATGCCCAAGGCCGTGGCCTGAAAGCCTGCGCGGGCACACTCGGCCAGGAGCGAGAAGTTGTTGCAGTTCCGGGTCTGCCCGGGCCGAGGCACCTGGTCAGGTTCGATGAGTTCGTCGCCGGTGGCCAGAATAGACACCGTGGGACGTTGGTAGACCTGCACCTCCCGCCGACCGACCATGGCCAGAAGCCCCACCTCGGCGGAGCGAAGGAGGCGACCGGGCTTCAGCACCACGTCACCCCGACCGAGGTCCTCGCCCTGGCGGGCAATGTTGGTCTTTCCTGCCAAGGGTTCGAGTATTCGTACCAGGTTCTCGGCTGCTGGTTCGGTGTGTTCCACCTGGACCACGGCGTCGGCCCCGTCGGGAACGGGGGCTCCGGTCATTATCTCGCTACACTCGCCCGTCCCTACGGGGTGCTTAGGCGCGTCGCCGGCTTTGATGTGCTCGACGATGGTCAGTTCCACCGGCGTGGCTGCTATGTCGGCCAGGCGCACCGCATAGCCGTCCATTGCCGCGCGGTTAAAGGGAGGCATATCGACGTCGGAGACGACTTCCTCGGCGAGCACGGCCCCCAGGGCGGCCTCCACAAGCACCCGCTCCGACCCCAGCGGAGACGTCTTGGCGAGGAGGATGCTCCGGGCTTCCTCTTCAGAGATTATCTGCACGTCCTTAGTGGACATACCAACTGCTCCTTGTCGCCGACGCGGGCCGCCGGCTCAATCCCATACTGTCACAACGCATAGACTCGGATGCCAGCCACCTTGAAGGTGAGGTGTACCCGCTCGCCGGGCATCACCCCCAACTCCAGTGCCGATTCTCGACTCAAACAGGCCGTGAGTTCCGCCCCGTCCGTGGCCACCCGCATCCGCATCGTCCTGCCCTCACCTTCCACCGCCCGCACGGTGCCGGTGAGCCCATTTGGACCGCTGGAGCGGAGCGGCTGCCGAGAGATGAGGATGCTGCAAGGGTCGACGAAGACGCGCGCTGGCCCTGAACGCTCCGCCAACACCTGAAAGCGGAGTCCGGGCCGACCCTCAAACCAGCACCGTCCGTCGGCGACGGTGACGGTGCCCACAAAGCAGTTCTCGGCTGCGTGAGGTTGGAGCCTGCCCGCCACCAGCACAAAGATCTCGTCGCTCAACCGGTAAGCCTGTTCCAGATCGTGAGTGCTGAGAAGCACGGTCATTCGCGTCTCGCGACGAAGTTCCTGAAGGAGTTTTTCTATGGTGCAGGCATGCTCGGCATCAACGTACGCCGTGGGCTCGTCGAGGAACAGCACCTCCGGCACCAGAACCAGTGCCCGGGCGATGGCCACCCGCTGCACCTCGCCGCCTGAAAGGTGGCGGATGTCGGTCCCGGCTATTGCGCCGAGCCCCAGGCGCGCCAACGCCGTCTGCACTCTCTTGGTCAATTCCTCCCCTCGTACTCCCCTGGCCCGAAGCCCGTAGGCGACGTTCTGCTGCACCGTTCCCCGGAAGAGGTAGGGGCTTTGCATCACCAGAGCCATCTCTCGGCGAGTCCGACGCCAACCCCCGGCCTGAGGAAAGATGCGCTCCCCCTGCAGCTCCACCTCCCCCTCGTCGGGTGGGGCCAAGAGGCTCAGGGCCTCAAACAGCACCGTTTTTCCTGCGCCGTTAGGACCGACGAAGCCGTAGAAGCCACCGGGGCGCAGAGTCAGTTCCTCGACCTCGAGGGTGAAGCCCGTGGGGAAGGACTTGCGCAAGTCTCGCGCCCTGAGAGCCATGGCACCCGTCACTTTACGCAGACCCCCTCAGCAGGTGAAAACACAGGTTCACCACAAAGGCCACGGCCAGGAGCACCAGCCCCAACGCCAGGCCCAGGGCGAACTCTCCCCTGGTCGTTTCCAGGGCGATGGTGGTAGTGATATTTCGCGTGTAGAAGCGGATGTTGCCGCCTAACATCAACGACACCCCTACCTCGGCGAAAACCCGTCCGAACCCCGCCACCACCGCCGCCGACAGTCCCGGGCGGAGTTCCCGAGCGGCGGTGAGGGCTGCCCGCCAGGTCCCTGCCCCCAGAGCGTAAGCCGTCTTGAGCACGCGCTCGTCCAACCCCGCCGCCGCGCCGTAGGTGAGGGCGGCAACGATGGGCGTGGCCAGAATCACCTGCCCGATGACCATGGCCGTGGGCGTGTAGAGGAGCCCCAACTCACCCAGAGGTCCCTGGCGGGAGAGCATCCCGTAGATGACCAGCCCCACCACCACCGTGGGAAGACCCATCAGGGTGTTGAGAAGAACCACGACACAGCGTCTCCCCGCAAAACGCCCGGTGGCCACCAAGAAGCCTATCGGGAGGCCGAGGAGGGCGGCGATACTGGTGGAAAGACCGGCCACCTTCACCGAAATCCACACCGCACTCCACACCTCAGCATCGCCAGCGAAAAGGAGCCCCAAGGCCTCACGCATTCCCTCAAGGAAAAAGGTCACCGGCTCGCCTCCGACGCCTGCCAGGCCCCCGACGCGCTCTCGACCTCGGCACCCGGGTGAAAGAGTGCCTCACCCTCCTTGCGGAAGTTGCCGATGATGGTCTGCCCCTCAGGCGAGGTGAGCCACTCGATGAAGGTCAGCACTTGCTGGTGGTGGAGGTGTGGATGTCGGGCCGGGTTGACGGCGATGACGTGGTAGGAATTCAGGAGTTCTCGATCGCCTTCGTACAAGACGACCAGGAAGAGCTTGTCCTTGAGGGCCAAGTACGTTGCCCGGTCGCAGAGGACGTAGGCGCGCTTCTCGTCGGCGATGAAGAGCGTAGCGCCCATTCCCTGACCTGTCTCCATATACCAGGAGTCCCGGGGCTGGAACCCGGCCTGGCGCCAGAGCGCCTGCTCTTTGTGGTACGTTCCAGAGTCGTCGCCCCGGGACACGAACCGTGCCTCGGCCTGGGCGATGCGCTGCAGGGCAGAGACCGCCGTCTCGGTCCCAGCCACCCCGACCGGGTCACCGGGCGGGCCCAGGATGACGAAGTCGTTGTACATCACCGCCCGGCGGTCAACCCCGAAGCCGGCCTCCACGAATTCCTGCTCGGCTTCCGGTGCGTGCACCAGCACCGCGTCCACGTCCCCCCGCTCAGCCAGCTTGAGCGCCTTCCCCGTACCTACGGCGATCACATCCACCCGGACGTCGTGGCCCTGCTCGAAAGAGGGCAGGAGCGCTTCGAGAAGCCCAGAGTTCTCGGTGCTGGTGCTGGTGGCCAGCCTGATCCTGACCGGCGTTTCGGTGGTTCCGGAAGTCGGCTTTCGGTTCGGGGAGCAACCTGGACTCATCAAGACGACTCCAAGGGTACACAGGGCCGCGCACAGGACCGTCCGGCGCATTGCAGCTCTCGAAGCAGTGCTGACCCCCTCATTGCGATATGTAGGCTTTGGCATATCGAGATGATACAAAAAACCAGGCTCAAAAGAAAGCCTTTTCGAACCGCCAATCCACCACCTCGTTCAACCCTTGACGGAACTTGAGGTACCGCCTAAGCAGCTCCTTCCCGAAATCGGTGAGTTCCGAGCCGCCCCCGCCGAGACCGCCGGCCCGCCGAGCAACCACCGGCTGGTCCAATCGCCGTTCCATTTCTCTGAGCCGCCCCCAGGCGGCCCGATAGGACATTCGCAGCCGTTGGGCTGCGCCCCGGATGCTGCCGGTCTCCGCCAGGGCCTGGAGGAGCCTGGCCTTACCGTCACCGAAGACGGGTTGGCCGTCCAGTTCAACCCATACCTTGCTTTTGACCTTGAGCCCCCGGAGAATCGTAGAGGTCGGAGACCTAACCTTGCTCACTGTCCACCCCCGCGGCGGAGGAACTCCTCGGCGCGTTCCAGGTCATCCGCCGTGTTCACACTGAACCACGCCCGGTCACCTGCCCCGATTTCAACATAGCAAACGTCGATGGCACGCAAGAGGGCCATCAGGGATCGGTCGCCGGTATCGAGGACTCGACGAGCAACGGAGCGCACCCGACGGTCATACACCGCCAGCAGGGGCTGCGCCCGACCGTCAGTTCGCGCCACCGTGGCATCGGCCCCACCGTCTTGGGCCAGGAGTTCTTCAAGCACCCCTCGGTTGATGAAGGGCATGTCGCAGCCGACAGCCAGGGCGCGTCCGTGCTCGACGACGCCCAGACCCGTGTACAGCCCACCGAGCGGCCCCAGCCCCGGGGTTTCGTCTTGGACGAAACGGACCGGCACGCATGCCTCATCCCACCCGGTGCGCCCAACCACCACCACGTCTGCAAAACAGTCCGTGAGCACCGAAAGCACGCGGTCAAGCAGCCTCCGTCCCCCGACGGGCACCGATGCCTTATCGACGCCCAGCCGACTTGACCGACCGCCAGCCAGCACAATGGCGCTGTAAGCCGGGAAAACAGCCTCGGTAGTTTCTCCCCCAAAACCCACTCTGGTTACTCCCCTCTCCGGGGTCGAGCGCCGTCCTCTGAGATTCCGAGCCGCCAGGGGGCCGAGTAGACGTTCAGCCGACGGCCCCGGGCGAAGCCCACCAGACAGAGGTCGGAGTGTCGGGCCATTTCAACCGCGGTGCTGGTCGGAGCAGACCGACTCACCACCACGGGCAGGCCCACCCGGCAGGCCTTGCTCACGATGTCGCTGCTCAGGCGTCCGGTGGTCAGAAGCATCAGTTCTTCCAGGCTCGGTCGGTCCGGGGATTCGCCGGCCTGCCGCAACGCCCGTCCGATCACTTTGTCCACGGCGTTGTGACGACCGATGTCCTCGGCCACATCAAGGAGCCCGTCGCCCCGGCTCAGCGCGGCCAGGTGGACCCCGCCGGTGGAACTGAACAGCGCGGACGCTCTCTGCAACTCCCTCATCATCGCCAGACACTCCTCCGGCGAAAAGCGAGCCGTGCTGGCCACCGGCGCCACCGTCCCAGGCCCACCGGTGGATCCGCCACGCCCGCAGCCCGAGACCATAGTCACGCTTTCGAAGAAGTTCACAAACTTTTCAAAGTCAATGTCGGCTTCCACCCGAACCTCATCCGGCGTCACCTCCAGGGCCCTGACCTGCTCCGGCCGCTCGATGAGCCCCTCGTCAGCGAGAAAGCCGAGCGCCAGGTCGTCCAGCCTGGATGGAAGACAACTGAACCGAAGGAGCGTCCTCCCGTTCACCGTCAGCGCCACGGTCGCCTCAACGACAACCTGTTCGCTCCGGCGCTCGACTGCTGATGCCAACGCAGCGGATGCCTGGCCGATCTTGCCCACCCGCCACGCCGGCAACT
The DNA here is from genome assembly GCA_965372835.1 of uncultured bacterium. Taxonomy (GTDB): domain Bacteria; phylum Planctomycetota; class DG-23; order CBDVDV01; family CBDVDV01; genus CBDVDV01. The sequence goes on from CBDVDV010000025.1 coordinate 21,463, forward strand.
CGCGAACCAGAATGGTGCTCAGCGCTTGGGGCTGTGATTCAGCCATTGTCCGAGACCACCTCGTCGTGTGGAAGTTCGGTGCCCGCCAACGGAGCCAGATGCCTCCCCTGAGGGACTATGAGAGTTTCTCTATTCGGACGGCGCAGACCTTGAACTCCGGTATCTTGGCCACGGGGTCGAGGGCGGCGATGGTCAGGCGGTTGGCCGGGGCCTCACGGAAGTGGAAGGCGAGGAAGAGGGTCCCCGGCATCACCCGCTCCGTCACCCTGGCCGCAATCTGTATCTCGCCCCGCCGGGAGACGACCTTGACCGGCTCGCCGTCGGCTAGGCCCAGGCGCTCGGCGTCGACTGGGTTCATCTCGATGGCCCCCACCGATACGAGTTTGTCGAGCACGTCGGTGCGGCGGGACATGGTTCCCGTATGGAAGTGCTGAAGGATCCTGCCCGTGGTCAGTACGAGGGGATACTCCTCGTCGGGCAACTCCTTCGGGGGGATGAACTCGACGGCGTGGAACTTGCCCAACCCGCGCGAGAAGCGCCCCTTGTGCAGGTACGGCGTTCCGGGGTGCTCACGGTCCGGGCAGGGCCACTGCAAAGCGCCCTTCTCCAGCCGGTCGTAGGTGATGCCGCCGTAGATGGGCGTGAGTTCGGCGATCTCATCTTCGATGGCCGCAGCGTCGGGATAGGACATTTCGTACCCCATTCGCCGGGCCAGGTCGCAGGTGATGTCCCAGTCGACACGCGCCTGGCCCGGGGCTTCAACGGCCTTGTGTATACGTTGGACCCGCCGCTCGGTGTTGGTGAAGGTGCCGTCCTTCTCGGCGAAACTGGCCGCGGGCAAAACCACGTCAGCCAGTTGGGCTGTTTCGGTGAGGAAGATGTCCTGAACGACGAGGAAGTCGAGGTTCTTCAGGGCCTCTTCCACGTGGTTGATGTCGGGGTCGCTGAGCATGGGGTTCTCGCCCATGATGTAGAGGCCCTTGAGCGTACCGTCGTCGGCGGCGTTGACCATCTCCACCACGGTGAGGCCCGGCTGGGGCGGGAGCGAGACCCCCCAGGCGGCTTCGAACTTGGCCCGGACTTCGTCGTCGTCCACTTTCTGGTAGCCCGAGAAGACGTTGGGCAGGGCCCCCAGGTCGCACGCGCCCTGGACGTTGTTCTGCCCCCGGAGCGGATTGACCCCGGCGCCCGGCTTGCCCACGTTGCCCGTGAGCATGGCCAGGTTGGCCAGCGAAAGGACGTTGTCGGTGCCGGTGGTGTGTTGGGTGATGCCCATGGAGTAGACGATGGAAGCGGCAGGCGCCGAGGCGTAGAGCCGGCTGGCGCGGACGATATCGTCGGCGGGCACCCCGGTGATCTTCTCGGCGAACTCCGGGGTGTAGGGCCCGACGGCCTTGCGGAGGTCCTCGAAGCCCTCGGTCCGTTCGGTGATGTACGCCTTGTCTTCGAGGCCCTCCTTGAGGATGACGTGCATCATGGCGTTGATGAGGGCGACGTCGGTGCCCGACTTCTGGCGCAGGTGGACCTGGGAGAACTCGGTCAGTTCGATGGCCCGCGGGTCGGCCACGATGAGGGGCACGCCCCGGTGCACGACGGCCCGCTTGATGGCAGCACCGATTATCGGGTGACACTCAGTCGTGTTGGAGCCGATGACGAAAACACAATCGGCCACGTCGAAATCCTCGATGGCATTGGTCATGGCCCCACTGCCGAAGGCCCGGGCCAGCCCGGCGACCGTCGAGGCGTGGCAGAGCCGGGCGCAGTGATCGACGTTGTTGGTGCCGAGGACGGCCCGCATGAACTTCTGCATGATGAAGTTCTCTTCGTTGGTGCACTTGGCCGAGGAGAGGCCGCCAAGGGCATCGGCGCCGAACTCCTCCTTGAGTTCCGTCAGGCGCTTAGCCACCAAGTCGAGGGCCTCGTCCCAACCGGCGGGCTGGAGTTCGCCGTCCCGACGGATGAGTGGCTGGGTGAGGCGCTCCTCGTGGTGCACGAAGTCGAAGCCGAACCGGCCCTTGACACACAGGAGGCCGTCGCTCACCCTGAGACCGGGAGCACCGGTGATCTTCACCACGCGGCCGTCGCGGATGTAGAGCACCAGGGTGCAGCCACAGCCACAGTAGGGGCAGGTGGTGGCAACCCGTTCGAAATCCCAGTCGCGCCCGGCGCCTTGGGCTCCCGCGAAAGAAAGAGCGCCCACCGGACAGACGTCGATACAGTTGCCACACTCCACGCACACCGACTCGTCCCGGGGGAGCCCGGGTGGCAGCCCGATAGTGGTATCGAAGCCCCGGCCCTGGAAGTCGATGGCCCCGGTTACCTGCACCTCGTGGCACACCTCCACGCAGCGGCCGCAGAGGATGCACTTGCTGCGGTCGTAGACGATGGCCGGGCCGTCCTGCACCGGCTCCACCTTCACCGGCTCACCGGTGAACTCAGGCTCCTTGAGGCCGAACTCATAGGCGTATTCCTGAAGGGCGCAGTCGCCCGCCTTTTCACAGGTGAGGCAATCGTGGGGGTGGTCGGAGAGGAGGAGATCGAGCACTGTTCGGCGAGCCCCCACCACCCGCTCGGTGTCGGTACGCACCACCATCCCCGGGGCGGCCGGGTGGCAGCAGGAGGCCACCAGCGTCTTGGCCCCCTCCACCTCCACCACGCAGAGCCGACAGGCCCCGCTCGGCGGCAACCCCAACTCCGGGTCGTAGCAGAGGTGGGGAATGTCGATGCCGGCGGAGCGGGCGGCCTCCAAGATGGTGACCCCGGCGGGTGCCCGCACCTCTTGGCCGTCTATGCTCAGCGTAACCTCGCTCATAAGACTCCCTCAGGTCACGGTCACGGCGTCGGCCGGACAGACCTCGGCACAGACCCCGCAGCGGGTGCACTTGTCGGGGCTGATGGTATGGGGCTTTTTCGACTCGCCGCTCACGGCCCCGGCCGGGCACCGCCGAAGGCAGGCACCGCAACCGGTGCACACGTCCGACTCGATGCAGTAGGTCAGGAGCGCCCGACAGACCTTCGCCGGGCACTGCCGAGCCCGGATGTGGGCTTCGTATTCGTCGCGGAAGTAGCGGATAGTCGAGAGGACGGGATTGGGGGCTGTCTGTCCCAACCCGCAAAGGGATGTCTCCTTGATCATTTCCCCCAGCCGTTGGAGGCGGTCGATATCTTCCAACTCGCTCTCGCCCTGGGTTATCCGGGTCAGGATTTCGAGCATCCTCTTGGTGCCCACCCTGCAGGGGACGCACTTGCCACAGGACTCCTTCTGGACGAAGTCGGTGAAGAAGCGGGCGATCTCCACCATGCAGGTGGTCTCGTCCATGACGATGAGGCCCCCCGAGCCCATGATGGCGCCGATCTCCTTGACCGAGTCGTAGTCGATGGGGAGGTCAAGGTACCGAGCGGGCACACAGCCGCCCGAGGGACCACCCATCTGGGCGGCCTTGAAGCAGCGGCCCCCGGGGATGCCTCCACCGATGTCGTAGATGATCTGCCTGAGGGTGCTCCCCATGGGCACCTCGACCAAGCCCGTGTACCTGACCCGCCCGGCCAGGGCAAATATCTTGGTGCCCTTGGAGCCCTCGGTGCCGATGCGGGCGTAGGCCTCGGCCCCCATCTCCATGATGCGGGGCACGTTGGCCCAGGTTTCCACGTTGTTGATGTTGGTGGGTTTGCCGTAGAGACCGGAGGTGGCGGGGAAGGGTGGTCTGCTGTGGGGCATCCCCCGGCGGCCCTCCAGCGAAGCGATGAGGGCCGTCTCCTCCCCACAGACGAAGGCGCCGGCGCCCTTGTGAATCTCGATGTCGAAGTCGAAGCCCGTCCCCAGAATGTCCTCTCCCAGGAGGCCGACCTCGCGGGCTTGGAGCAGGGCCGCCTGAGTGTGTTCGATGGCGATGGGGTACTCGGCCCGGACGTAGATGGAGCCCTGATTTGAGCCGATGGCGTAGGCCCCGATTATCATCCCCTCGATGATGAGGTGTGGGTCGCCTTCCAGGAGGGCCCGGTCCATGAAGGCCCCGGGGTCGCCTTCGTCGGCGTTACAGATCACGTACTTGGGTTCACCCTCGGCGGCCCGCGCGAACTGCCACTTGAGCCCGGTAGGGAAACCCGCTCCGCCTCTACCCCGGAGACCCGACTGGAGCACTTCCTTGATCACCTCCTCCGGCGACATCCCCGAGAGGACGCGCTCTGCGGCCCCGTATGCGCCGTGGACCAGGCAGTCTTCGAGGCTCCGCGGGTCCACCACACCACAGTTGCTCAGCACCAGCGGCGTCTGGTTCTTGTAGAAGGGGATGTCCTGTTGCCGGGAAATGACCACTTCGCCGGATGACCAGCACAGCCGCTCGACGGTGTTGCCCCCGAGGATGGTGACGTCGATGATCTCAGCCACGTCCTCCGGCGTTACCCGCTGGTAGAAGATGCCCTTGGGGTCTATGACCAGGGCCGCGGCGGCGGAGCAGAGCCCGAGGCAGCCGGTGCGGACCACCCGCACCCGCTCGCTCAGGTCCCGCTCAGCGATCTCCCGCTCCAGGGCCTCGCAGACCTCCAGGGCACCCGCGGCCCGGCAGCCGGTGGAGCACACTCGGATGGTGGTATCGGGTGCGGGTTGGCGGGCGAGCCGTCGGCGCAGCCCCTCCAGGTCGGCCGGCGATTTCAGGCGGACGGTCATCGTCCCTCCCGGTAACTGCGCAGGATGCTCCGCACCCTCTGGGGGGTGAGTTCGCCGAAGTACTGGTCCTCGATCATCATAACGGGGGCCAGGAAACAGGTCCCCACACAGGCCACGGTCTCCAGGTAGAACATCAGGTCGGGGGTGGTTTCGCCCTCGTCGATGCCCAGTTCCTGCTTGACCGCTTCGAGTACTCGCCTGGCACGTTTGACGTGGCAGGCGGTGCCCCGGCAGCAGCGAATGGTGTGCTTGCCCCGCGGCTCGGTGTAGAACTGGGCATAGAAACTGACCACGCCGTAGATGCGACTGAGGCGGACTTTGGTGAGAGTGCTGGTCTGTTCGAGCGCGGACGGGGGCAGATAGCCGAGGCGGTCCTGCACCTCCTGGAGCACGCTGATGAGGTTGGACTGAGGCGAAACCTCCAGGGCGTCCAGCACTGCCTCGATCTCAGAGTCAGTCGGTGCCTGAAGTGAGGCGGGCTCGCCGGTTGTCGTCTCTCCCATGTGTCCTACACCCTTGATGGCTCACCCAGCAGCGCGCAGGTCACGACTCTCACACAGCCACTGTACCGCAGTCCGGGGCCCAGTGCAAGCAATTGCCGGTTTCGTGGCGGAGCCAGCCCCTTTCCCCGCTCGTTTAGAAGAAACGGAGTCGAAGTGCTGCCAACGCTGCCAGCGTCAGGACAGCCCGGTCGAACCACTTCTAAGGGGGCCGCTCGAACGCAGGAAAGTCGATCACCGCACCGGCGCGCCAAGTACCTATGACAAAAAAGGGTTCACGCCCCGTTTCGAGTTTCGCCAGGGAGCATGTCCAACTTTTGGCGGGCTGTTTTTCGCCGCTCAGGTGCGGGCGCCCAGCCGTATAAGAGGTTAGAGACTCACGAGCTGCGAAAGGGGAGAAGGACGATGTTCCATATACTGATATTCCGGGTCTTGCTACTGGTGGCGCTGATCAGGTTCCTTCTCGAGTTCGAGCGGCCCTTCCTGTGCGCGGCGATTTACGCTGGGGCAACGTTCATCCTTATGCTTCTTCTTCTCTCAGGGGCGTTCCTGCCCGCTTTGCTGGGTACGGCCCTTGTCTTTGCCGCAGCCTCTGCTTACTTTTGGCTGCTTAACACGTTCGAGTCGGGGAGTATGACGTGGTGGGCGATTCTCGTTATTGGCCTCGTAGCAGGTTTTTTTACCCGTGTGCTCTGAAAGTGCACGCTGCCGGGAGGAGGCCCGAACTGTGGCAGACGAGCACGGGCACGGGCGCTCGCCGTCTTTGGCGTGGTGGTGGGGGGGGAATCGGGACCGCGACTGACTGAGAGGTCGTTCGGTCCTTATCGAAGCCGAGAGCCTTCACAACACCGGGCTTTGCAGTGACTTGCGCATCAGAAGTGAGGACCCTACTGATCGCAGCCTGACTGTCGTACGGAGTAGAGCGTCACGGTCGTGTTCTTGTTGCCAACGGCAAGGAGACGGCCGTCGGTAGAGACGGCAACTGAGGTCGGCCCGCCGTCGCAATCGATGGAGTCCAGGAGGGCCCTCAACTTCAGGTCCCACAGTTGCACCCGACCGCCCTCATTCATGGAGACCCAGCAGCGACCGTCGCGAGTGAACTCTGCCGAGGTCAGGTAGTTGCAGGCCACTCTGACCGTGTGACCTGCGCTTCCCTCGGCGATGTCCCAAAGGGTGATGGTGCCGTCCTCACTTGCTGAGAAGAGGCCCTTGCCGTCGGCGCTGAAGGCTACTGAGACAATCTTCCCCGTCTGACCGGGCAGGACAGCCTTGAGCCTGCCCGTTCTCATGTCCCAGAGCACGACGGCGCCCTCGGCTGTACCGGCGGCGCACATGGAGCCGTCGCCGCTCAGCGCGACCGAAGTCGCGGCGCCGTGAGCGCCCGACAGCGTGTGCAGCACTTTCCCTTCGGCAATGTCCCACACGCTGACGGCCCCGTCGCCGCTGCCGGCGAGGACGCGCCGCCCGTCGACGCTGAGGATGAGGCAGAGCACCCGACCGTGGCCGCCATCGAGTACTCGGTCGTACGACCCAGTTGCGAGGTCCCAGAGCCGCAGTGTGCCATCTTCGCTGGCGGAGATGCACCTCTGCCCGTCGGGCAGGAACCTGGCAGACGTAACCGGCCCCCGATGCCCGGCCAGTGTGTGGACCTCTGCACCCGTTGCCGTGTCCCACAGTCTCAGGGTGCGGTCGCGACTGGCAGAGAGGCAGTACCTCGCGTCCGGGGAGAGCGCGACGGAGGTCACCTCGTGCTGGTGCCCGGAGGGGATGACAACTTCTTCACCGGTGGCTGTGTACCACGCCTTTACCTGGCCGTCTCCGCCGCCGGACAGGCACATCGAACCGTCGTGGTTGAAAGCCACCGACCAGACGCCGTCCAGGTGCCCGAAGAGGGTCCGAACCAGCCCGCCCGTCTCCACGTCCCACAGTTTCAACGTGCCGTCGGCGCTGCCGGCGAGGCACTGCTTGGCGGTAGGGCTGAAGGCGACCGAGAGGAACTGGTGCGAAGGGGGGGCAGGGAAACTCCGGAGCGCATCGCCGGTCTGAACGTCCCAGAGTCTGACGGTGTCGTCAAAGCCAGAGGACAGGCAGCGACGGCCGTCCGGGCTCAGCGCTACCGCCAACACGCCCTCTCTGTGGGCGCGCAGCACC
>CBDVDV010000026.1:0-28615 GCA_965372835.1 uncultured bacterium
TCGGGGTGCCCCGGGTGTGCCGAAGGGCACCCCTCGATCCCCGGCCCCCGATCCCCACCCGCTGTGTGACTCGGTGTCGCTCATCTATGTCCTGTGTGCGGTCTGTTGTGGCGGTGTCCTCACCTCCGTCGCTGGCTCCGCGCGCAGAGCAGGGCCTGCTTCTTACACTGGCCGCCCGCGGGTGTCAAGTCACCTTGTCCACTGTGCACGGGGGTTGCACTGACACATCCCACAATGCATAATGCCGCAATCACACCGTTGCGTGAAGCACAAAATGCCCGCGCAGGCAATGAGGAGCAGGCGATGAATGCGGTCGGCCGAACAGGTGCTGCCTTGGTGGTTCTCCTGCTGACGCTGGGCTTCGGCGAGGTCGGCCCGGCTGCAGCTGCCCAGGGGGCTCCTGGCGAAATCGGAGGGAGCGAAGCGACCGGAGAGGTCGCAGACCCCACTGTGCGGATTGGCAGCGTGGAGGTGCCCGCCGACTGTCCCCTGGCGCGGAACCAGCACCCCCGCCTCCTCTTTAGCAAGGGCGATCTACCCGCTATCAAAGCCCGGCTCACCCACAGCCCGCTCAAGGAGGACCTTCAACTTCTCGAGCGCACGCTGGATGAGGGCCTGGCGCGCGGGTCCGAACGTGCGCGAAACGCCATCGTCGCCCTCGGCGTACTGTATCATCTGACCGGCAACCGAAGGTACGGTGAAGCCTGCAAAGAGGCGGTGCTGAAGCGGGGAAGTTTCGGCGTGTACGCCGCGCTCGGTCTGTACGGCTACGACCTGGTCTATGACCTGATGACGCCGGCGGAGCGTCGCCAGTGTGAGGAGAAATCGGTCAGGTTCCTCCGCCAGGAGAAGTGGCGACAGCGGGCCAGGTTTATTCACGCCGTGGGCGTCTACGGCTCGGGCGTCGAGGACGAGTTCGTCGCCGGTCAGATTTCCCAACTCTACCCCTGGCTCCTCAAGCACCGGGAGGGGCTCAATCGCTGGGCTCGTTACCGGGGCGGTGACGGAAACTCTCACGGCTACATCGGCCAGCACGAGTACGTGGGCACCATGGGAGCCATCCAGGCCTGGCGGACGGCCACGGGTGAGGACCTTCTTGAGGGCTTCGACTGGGCCAGGCTCATGGCCCCGTACTACATTCATCACTATCCGCCCGGTCGCGGGGACACCGTGCACGTCGGCATCAACTGCTGGGGGAACAACCGCTACCCCGCCGAAACCGGCGCCAACAACTTCGTCAGTCTGGCCCAGGCCTACTGGAAGGACGGGGTGGCCTGGTGGTGGATCCAGAACCGTATCGTCGGTCGAAAGCACGATTACCATATCTATGGAAAGTTGTGGGGCCCGCTCCTTTGGAGCGACCCCACTGTACCCCAGGTTGCCCCAGAGGATCTCCCGCCGACGATGCTGTTCCGTGAGCGCGGCTACGTCTGCATGCGCAGCGACTGGTCCGACGACGCTGTGTACGGCCACTTTCACTGCGGCCGATTCGAAAGTGACGGGCGGAACAACGCCGACAACAACTCCTTCATCATCTTCCGCAAAGGCTACCTGGCCTGCGATACCGGCACCCGGGCCCTCAACAACCCGGAGAACAAGGAGATGAGCGACGGTCGCCACCACAACCGCTACTTCATCCAGACCATCGCCCACAACTCCATTACCGTGGGAACGGACCACATCCCGGGTAAGGGCTGGACCGCGGTCTGTGGCGGCCAGGTCTCCCGCCCGGCCCGGGAGTGGGTCCAGCGCTGGGGGCTCCCCGCCACGGCTGACACCCTCTACACCCCGTACGCCGGCACCATGCTCGCCTACCAGACCCACCCGCTCTTTGACTACGCGGCCGGCGATGCCTCCCGCTCCTACAGCCCCGACTACGTCAAGAACTTCACCCGCCAGTTCGTCTACGTCAGGCCTGACCTCTTTGTCGTCTTCGACCGGGTGAGTTCGGTCCGGGCTGAGGATCCGAAGCGCTGGTACCTCCACACCATGGAGGAGCCGAAACTCCTGGATGGGAGAGAGGAGCGTGATAGCACTGTCCACCCCGAAGGTCACTTCCTCTGGAAGGGGACGACGGGCAAGGCCGCCCACAAAGGCAGCGCCCTCTTCTGGAAGACGCTGCTTCCGAAACAGGTCGTCATCCGCAAGATCGGTGGCAAGGGACATCAGTTCGAGGTCAATGGCGAAAACTACGACATGTACGACGTCTGGTACGAACGGCTCGGGCAGGACTTCTTCGACCGGATCGGGCTGGGGATGTGGCGAATAGAAGTGGAGCCCGGCCAAAAGCAGACGGAAGACCTCTTCCTCCACGTCCTGTGGGCCACCGATGGGTCCGCTCGGCGTATGCTACCGACTGAGTTGATTGAGACGAGCGATTCGGTCGGCGCCCGCATCCGCGCGCCTGGGACCGAGGTCGCAGTCGCCTTCGCCACCACCGGCCCGGTGAGCGGACACATCACCATCAAAAAGGGCGCTGCCACCGTGCTCGACAGCGACCTGGCCACCGAGGTCGTCGATACTTACGAGGCCTGGCGTGATGACCCCCGCTACGGGCGCTGGATGACCGATCCCTACTGCCAAGCCGCCCTCCGGCCGATGCCGTTGGAGTAATCGGCGCCCCGGAAGGTCATCTCTATGCCCGGATGGCTCTTAGGTAGCATGGCGCTCTTTTCCCGACGTAGTGACTGGCCCCTGGACTGAATCGGACATCCCCAGACGTGACCTGGACCCCGCCGCAAAAAGAATTCCCCAGAATTCGGGTTTTTGCTCGAACTTGAGCGGACCATGGGCGTCTAAAAAGGTAACCGCGCAAGAACCGCTCAGTCGGAGCTGGGAGTCGGCGACGCTCAGCGGCACCGCTGGTCATGCCTGTGGGGCCGCTTGGGTCGCGGCAGGGACGCAGGTGTAGCGACCACCGTCCGAGACTGACCATTTGCCTTACGGCGAATGGCGCCCTCCTGAAGTGTGGGGTCAGGTGATTCTGTCCGCCGACCGGCGGATCGAATGCGCCTGGCCCCACGGCATTTGATCCCTGGACCAGCCTTTCCTATCCCACCAACACGGCGGTGACTGCAAACAGCATCGGGCGGGTGGTGGTGGCCCGGTCCGGCGGGGTGCGCACCAGGAGCGACTTTACTACCTCTTCAGGGCGCGGGTTGACCCATTCGGCCAGGAACAGCGTCGCATCGTGGCCCAGGTGGGTCTTGCCACGCCAGGCCTGTCGGCCGCCATGGATGTGGTTGTTGGATGAGCGCCGATAGCCGTGGTAGTAGTTCCATTCCCGCAGGTGGTACCCGTAGACCACCGGGAAGACCTCTTCGCTCCCCTCCTCGTAGGTCATCACGTATTCGACTACCACCGCGTTCCACTTGCCGAAGGTACAGTCGTCGGCCGAGTCCGTCGCATGCAGAAAGCATAGGCTGTCCACCATCCGGCCCACAGGTATGGGGCCGGCATCCTCCGGAAGCCCTCGCTCCCGCACCCAGAGGTTGTCGAGGACGATGACGGCCTTGCCGTCATTCTCTTTCGGATCGATGACGGCGAAGGGGACGCCCGCAAACTCGTGGGTACCGATGGGCAGGTTGCGGAGGTCCTCGACCTCATCGACAAAGGACTCACCCGTCAGACCGGTGTTGGCCAGCCCGCTCACGTCCAGCGGCTCGAACCCCTTCTCCCCCGGTGCCTCGCTGGCAAGTACGGAGCCCCGGAAGTCGGTCTTGGAGGCTTCGTAGGCCTGGGCCAGTCGGTTGAAGTAGCCTTCGGAGCCGACAGTGGGCCGATTCGGGGTCCAGGTGTTATCGGCAGTGAATATCTGCGCGTAAAGAGAACCCTTGATGCCCAGGTGGTACTCGTCGCACTTGGTCCAGGTGGTGGCGCAGATGCCCATCACCTCCACGTCGCCGTAGGTCTCCTGCAGAATGGCCGGCCGGGCGAAGTAGGTGTTGTACTCGAAGAGGAACTGGTCCATGCCCTCCTTCCGGAAGAACGCAACGGAGTCGGGGTCCACGCCGGCCGACCAGTTGGCGATGATGATGTCCTTGGGGATTCGGGGGAAGGCGCTGGCCGTCCAGCCTCGCCGTTCGCCTCCGTTGTGCTTCTCGAGGAGGTGGTCGCCCCACATCACCACCCGCACTCCCCGCTCTTTCCAGAACTCGTGGGTCTTGAGCACGTCCTCGGCGAAGAGTTCCCCGGCCGGACGGTCCTTGCACTTCTCACAGACGCACTTGACGCCCCACTCGTCGTGACCGATGGAGACAAAGGTGGGCTCGAAGAGTTCGTACAGTTCCTGACTGATGTCGAAAAGAATCTCGTAGGAGCGCGGGTTCGATGGGCAGAAGGTGTGGGGTGAATCGAGCGTCGGATCCTCGGCGATCTCCGGGTGCGCCGCCAGCAGGTAGGCGCAGTGACTCAGGGACTGGATTTCCGGAATGAGTTCGATGTGATGACGTCGGCACCAGTCGATGAGTTCCCGGGCCTCGGCTTTGGTGATGTAACTCCAGTTCCCGATCTCGGCGTGGTGGCCCTGGGGCGGATAGCGCTCCTTGTCGGTACGCAGGCCGATGGCCCGCTCCTCCCAGGCCCGGTTGATTTCCGGGTGGCTTTCGAACTCGATCCCCGCCGCGGTCTCCCAGACGATGCGATTGAGTTTGAAGCGGGAAAGGAAGTCGCGCACGTAGGTCTTGAAGAAGGCAATGGAGTCGCGCCCGGGGCCGTAGATGTGGATGCCCCGGAAGGAGTGGTGCGGCCAGTCGATGACCGTCAGAGCGGGAATGTCCCTTCTCCCCAAGGTCGCAGCCTGGTCAATGAGTTGCACCAGCGACTGGACCGCGTAGAAGGTCCCGGCCTCGTCGTGGCCACAGAGGGCAATCCCCTTGGCGTCGATGCGCAGGACGTAGCCTTCGACTCGCTCACCCAACTCCTCCAGTTCCGCCTGGAGTGAGTCCCGGGCCGCTCCTCCCACCAGGATGTGGCCGTCGCTGCTGCTGGCTGGTTCGGCGTGAATGCCCAACTTCTCGGAGAGTGTCTCGGCCAGCAATTGGGCGGCGAAGCCCTCGTCCTCACTTGCGTCGGGAGCCAGGACGATGCCCAGGCGCTCGGGCACTTTGAAGGAACCACGCGCAAGGGTCATTTTCTGCGGGTAGGGGATGATGTGGGGACGGTCCTTTTCACGCTCGCCGAAGTCCAGTTCGTTCTCGCTGAGGTCGGCGTCGTCGACGGGCTCAGCCGGCCTTGTGGGCCGGGGGTTCTCGCTGGTCAGTTGGGAGGTGTCGATGCCTTCCAGCGGAGCGCCCCAGATGCGCACCTCGTGGACCTTGCCGAAGTTCTGGTCGATGCCCACACGGACGTAGCGACCGTAGGTGTTCAGGCCCTCTAGGACGGGGGTGATCTCGTCGAAGTTGCCGATGAACTCCACCGTCTCGCCGGCGATGTAGCGGAATCGTTCCTCCCCCTCGGCCCGCACCGAAACCTGCAGGTGGCGGAAGATGCCCACGGCCCGCACCTCGACCCGGTCGAGAAAACAGTCCTTGCCCAGGTCGAAGATGATGTCCTTGCCGGGCTTGACCCGGATGTGCCAGTTCCAGAGCCAGTTCACAGCCGAGTCGGTACCATCGGTGAGCGTACCGGCCTCGAAGGGTATCGGCCCCGAAGTGCCTCCCTTGTCCGGTTCGGGACGGGGGTAGTACTCCTGCGTCAGGTCTCGAGCGAAGTACCGGTAAGTCCCACTCACCCTCAGGTTGTTTCCTGGTGCATTTCCCGTCAGACAGAAGGGTTCAGTCACGGTTTTCATCCCCTTCATGATGGTTCGCTAAGAACGGCCTGAAGGCCCGTCCCTACAGTGGATGCCGAGGTGCCTTCAGTCCTCGGCAGGCGTGTGCTCGATCTCGTACTGAAGTTGGATGGTAAGTTTCTGTTTCCCCGCGCGCCTGGCCCGGCTCCAGCGGCCCAGGGCTTTGAACATCCGTTCGGCGATGTCAGTCTGTTCGGCAATGAGGTTGTTCTGTTCCTTCGGGTCTTCAATCAGGTTATAGAGTTCGTCCTGCTGACCTTCAGGGCGGAGGATGAAACTCCACTCCTGGTCGCGGATGCAGCGGTGCTCGGAGGGGTGGTAGCCCATGACCACGTAGTCGTGTAACTTGTCCACCTTGCCCCCAACCAACGGCCAGAGCGTCTTCCCGTGCATGGGCACGACAGGCCCGATGCCCAGAGTGTCGAGCATGGTGGGGAGAAGGTCCTGCTGCTGCACCAGGGCATCACAGGTGCCGTCGGCGTACTTCCCGTCAGGCCGTTTGATGAGGAGCGGAATGCGCAGCAGTTCATTGTAGAGGTCGCGGTCGTGTTTCATGATGTCGCCGTGGTCGCCGTGGGGGTGACCATGGTCGGAGAGCAGCACGATCAGGGTGTCGTCGTAGACGCCCGTCTCCTTCAGGGCGTCGATGAGGAACCCCACGCAGTGGTCAACGAAGGTCACCTCCCCGCCGTACAGGGCGCGGGTGTTCTGCAGTTCCGCCTCGGTCATCCAGTCCACGGGTCCGTACTTGGGGTGGATGATCTTCTTTCCCGTGTAGTTGGGGTCGGTGTACATGGTGTCGTAGGGCGCGGGCGGGTCCCAGGGCTCGTGGGGGTCGAAGGAATCGACCCAGAGGAAGAAGTCGCCCCGCGTAGCCGCTTCGCGCACCCACCGGGCTGCTGCTGAGAAGACCTGGTGGGGGAAGTAGTCTTCGGGACCTTTCCGGCCGGTGGTGTTGCGCAGGTACTGGATGAGCATGCGGTGGTTTCGGCTGTCCCGCATCCCCTCGGTGATGAAATCTTCGACGTCGCGGTCCGGTTCGCAGGAGCGGTAGCCGTCGGACTCCTGTCCGCGGATCCACTGGTGGTTGTGGAAGCCCCGGTGGAAGTTCATGTCGGGCTTGAGCATGTGGTAGGTGTCGGTGATGAGCGCGGTCCGGTAGCCATAGGTCCGGAGTATCTCCGCGGCCGTCACGTCCTCCTTCACCAGGGGCTGCCAGGGGCGAAAGGCCAGCGTGCACTGACCGGTCCAGAGGGTCGTCCTGACGGGAATGGTCGGGAGCCCCTCGGGGTAGGCGTTGGTGAAGCGGACGCAGTCCTTGGCCAACTCATCCAGTACCGGGGTCTTGATCCACTCGTTGCCGTAGCAGCCGACATGGTCGCAGCGCAGGCTGTCCAACATAATGCCCACAACGTTCATGACTCTCCCCTTCTCCCCTTGCCGATGTATGACCTTCGCTCACTTCACCCGGTAGGCGCGCACGTTGTCGTAGTAGCCGGCGGTGTCGTAGACCTCACGGAGGCCGAACTTCCCCGCGTCGAGGACAGGCCCCAACGTCTCGCCCTCGTCCAGCCAGTCCAGGCATACCTCGCCGTCCACGCGCAGCCGGACGTAGCCTCCCTTCTTGGCCAGTTCCACGTGGTGGGTGCGGTCGGGCTGGCGGGCGACTGAGAGTTCGGTGGAGCAGACCAGGTTCAGACCGGGGTTCTTCCGCAGGTTGACCGAGTTCTGGTAGTTTCGGCAGTAGGAGATGTGGTAGCAGTTGATGGCCCCACGCGTGTAGGCCGGGAACCTGCCGCCACGCTCGGGAAGTGACGGGTCAAAGAGGTCCTCACCGCCCTTGCCCTTGGCTGCGAAGAAGACCAGGAAGAAGCCCTGAGGTTCCGACACGGGCGTGAAGTCCCACTCGGCTACGAAGTCGGCGGGGAGATCGCCCTTTCGCCAAACGAGGACCCCGGGCATGCCGGTCCGCGGAGCCCCTTCTCCAGTGAGGGACTTAACAAAGAGGCGTCCATCCTCGATCCGCACCTCGGAGGGCCCTTCCACCACCCAGTTGGAGAGGTCACCGTCGAAGGTCTCTTCCCAGAGGAGATCGCCACGCTCGATGGTCGTGAGTTTCTCCCACTCTTGATTGGAGACGGGGACGAACTTCACCGCATCGGCCACCACCGAGTTGTCGGCGCTGTCGGTGAGTTCCACGAAGCCCGCGTCCCCTTTCTCAAAGGGGAAGGTACCCAGGAGGTGCCATTTGGCCGCTAAGTCAGCGTTGCTCATGTCCACCCGGAGGACCTGGGTTCCGTCAGCGTAGTGGATCGTGTACGGCGCGTTCTGGGCACGGTCGCCCTTGCCCCAGACCCAGTGGGCATAGACCTTGTACCGGCCGGGCTGGGCCAGGTTGGGACGGAACTCGACGGCGTCGGGCTCGGCTTGGTCTCGGGTGCGCTTGGCGTTCCAGAGGTAGCCTGAGCCGACGTAGCCTTCGTTCCGCGTGGACGAGTTCCACTTCCCACGCACGACGCGGAACCCGGAGCCATCGTTATCGACCACGATCTCTCCGTCGGCTGCACTGACGACCCCGGCAAGCAGCACGACGATCAGCAGACCCGCGCACAGCATTGCATTCATTGCTCTTCCCTCCTCAACTGGTGACCGGGTGTCGATTACACCGAGGGCCACTCGCATTGTCAAGCGGTAGGGCCCGTGTTCCTGTTCTGCCTGGCCTTGGAAAGGGCATGTGCCGTGTGGTAGCATAGAGGGGCGCAGGGCGGGGTTTTGGAGGCCGGGGCTATGGAGCGCAGTCGCATAGGCGAGTTCGTAGGTCATTGCCCGCTGTTCTCCGGTCTGCCTGCTGAGGATGTTGAGGCTCTGGGGCAAGTGGCCCGCCTGCGGCGCCTGCCCAAAGGCGAAGTGCTCTTCCTGGAAGGCCAACCGGCTGAAGGCTTCTACATTGTGGCCGAGGGGCGGGTGAAGGTGTTCCGGCTCTCGCCTCAAGGCCGGGAGCAAATCCTGCACGTGGTCGGCGCCGGAGGAAGCCTGGCTGAGGCCGCCCTCTTCGCCGGCAGCAACTACCCCGCTTCGGCCCAAGCCCTGGAAGCAAGCACCGTCGTCTTCTTTCCCCGTGAGGATTTCGCTCGGCTTCTCCGAAGCCGAGCGGAGTTGGCCCTCAACCTCATCGGCGCCATGGCCCGGAAGTTGCGCGAGTTCGCCGGCCTCATCGAGGAACTCTCCCTGACCAGTGTGCGCGCCCGGTTGGCGCGCTATCTTCTGAGCCGACAGCCCGTCGGCTCAGGGGAACGGCCGGGCTGGATCGAACTGGGTCTCAGCAAGGGGGCCCTGGCCAGCCGACTGGGGACGGTTCCCGAGACCCTCTCGCGCTCCCTGGCCAGTCTCAGCGGACAGGGTCTCATCACCGTGGACGGTCGGCGGGTGCGCATCCTGGATGCCGAGACACTGCGCGAGATCGCCGCCGGGCTGACCCCGTAAGCAACTCAGCAGCCAGGAAAAAATTCTTGTGCTTTTTGACCTAAGTCAAAGCGGTCCAAACGGCCGCGGGCGATGATGGAGACAGCATTCCGGGTACGGAGACAGTGGGAAGGAGGGCGCCCGTGGTTGTTCGGAAGATCGTGCACATCGACGAGGAACTGTGCAATGGCTGCGGCGAGTGCGTGGCTCCCTGTGCCGAGGGGGCCATCGAGCTGGTCGATGGCAAGGCCAAGGTTGTGCGGGAGGAGTTGTGTGACGGCGCTGGGTTCTGCATCGGCGTCTGCCCGACGGGAGCGCTGACCATCGAGGAGCGGGAAGCCCCCGACTTTTCCGAAGAGGCGGTCAAAGAGCACGCCGAGGAACGTCCGCCCGCACCGAACGACGTGCGATGCTCGCTCTGTGGCGCCGCCGACGGGGAACGGCCACTGCTCGCCTGTCGGTGGAAGGGCGAGAGCGCGTGGGTGTGCGTGCGCTGTCTGCCTGCGCTGATCCACGGATGAGGAGTCGCGCCCATGGCGATGGCCAAGTGCCCAGGTCAGGACAGCCAGTTCTGGAAGCCCGACGACGTCGGGGAGGTGAAGTGCCCCCACTGCCAGAAGGCGGTGGAGGTCTGGAAGGACGACGTCTGGCGGAACTGTCCACACTGTGGCAGGCGGTTTATGAACCCGGCCATGGACCTGGCCTGCGCCGAGTGGTGCCAGTACGCGGAAAAGTGTCTCGGGCCTGAGTTCATGGAGAAACTCAAAGCGCGTTTCGACGAACTGACCCGTGAGAAACTGGAAAAGGAGGCCAAGGATGCCTGAACCCGTCAGCGCCCACGCCAGTATCCGGGAGATGCACGAGTACGTGAAAGGGGAAGGGCTGACGAGCGTCTTCGACCGGTTCGAAGCCCAGGAGCCTACCCGCTGTCCCTTCTGTCGGGGAGGCATCCGCTGCTCGCTCTGCTCCAACGGCCCCTGCCGAATCACCAAGAAGGCCAGCCGAGGAGTCTGTGGCATCGGCGCCGATGCCATGGCCATGCGCGACATGCTCCTGCGCAACCTCCTGGGCACCGCCACCTACGCCTACCACGCCAACGAGGTGGCCGAGACCCTGGCCGCTACCGTTGCCGGTAAGACCCCGTACACCATCACCGACCAGGCCAAACTCAGGTCGGTGGCCGAGGCCCTGGGGCTTGACACCTCGCTCGGCACACAGGAACTGGCTGGAGCCATGGCCGCGGCCATGCAGGCCGAACTCAATCGCTCCCGCTGGGAACCTTCCAAGTTCCTGCAGGCTTACGCGCCCGCGCCCAGGATTGCGAAGTGGGAGGAACTGGGACTGCTGCCCGCTGGGCCTCTCCAGGAACTGGTGCGCGAAACTTCCAGTTGCCTGACCAACGTGGACTCGGACTACGTTTCCCTGGCCACCAAGGCCCTGCGTCTCAGCCTGGCCTGCATCTACGGCGCCCAGATCCCGTTGGAACTGGGTCAGGACATCCTCTTCGGCACGGCCACGCCTCACACCATGGACGTGGACCTGGGGGTGCTCGACCCCGACTACGTGAACATCCTGCCCAACGGCCACGAGCCCTTTGTCGGCGTCGCCCTTATCCAGGCGGCTCGGCAGCCCGAGGTCCAGGAAAAGGCCCGGTCGGCGGGGGCTAAGGGACTGCGCATCATCGGCTCCATGGAGACGGGGCAGGAACTCATCCAGCGGTTCGAGCAGGACGAGGTCTTCGCCGGCTACGTGGGCAACTGGATAAACCAGGAGATGGTGCTGGCCACCGGCGCCGTGGACGTGATGGCCAGCGACATGAACTGCACCATCCCCACCCTGGGGGACTACGCCGAGCACTTCGGTGCCCGGGTGGTGCCGGTGAGTGAACTGGTGCGCATCGAGAAGAGCGACGAGCCCATCGACTACCGTCCGGAGAAGGTGGCCGAGCAGGCCCAGGAACTGATCAACCGGGCTATCGAGAATTTCAAGCAGCGCAAGGCGAACGGGAAGGGCCACGTCCCCACCGAGAAACGCACGGCGGTTGTGGGTTTCTCCACCGAGAGCATCCTGGCGGCTCTGGGAGGGAGCCTGGACCCGCTCCTGGACCTCATCAAGGACGGCACCATCAAGGGCGTGGTGGCTCTGGTCAGTTGCACCTCCCTGGGCAACGGCCCCCAGGACTCGATGACCATCGGCGTGGCCAAGGAACTCATCAAGCGCGACATACTGGTTCTGGGGATGGGGTGTGGTGTGGCCGGCCTGCAACTGGGGGGACTGTGCTCACCTGAGGCTCGGGAGTTGGCCGGTCCGGGGCTCAAGGCCGTCTGCGAGCAGTTGGGTGTGCCTCCGGTCCTGAGTTTCGGTACCTGCACGGACACCGGCCGCGTCTCCATGTTAGTGACGGCAATCGCCAACGCGCTGGACGTCGATACGTCACAACTCCCTGTGGCCGTGACTGCACCTGAGTACATGGAGCAGAAGGCGACCATCGACGCTGTCTTCGCCCTGGCCTTCGGGCTCTACACCCACGTCTCGCCCGTGCCGCCGGTGACGGGAGCACCGGGACTGGTCAAACTCCTCACCGAGGATATCGAAGGGATGCTGGGAGGCAAACTCGCCGTCGAGGCCGACCCGGTGGCTGCGGTGGATGGCATCGAAGCCCACATCCTCTCCAAACGCAAAGCCCTGGGGATCTAACCGCTCGGCGAGGCCCATCGCAGACCGAGGGGCGACCGGGACCTCCGAGTTCGGTCGCCCCTCTTACTTTGCTGACACGGCGCCGGCTACCGGTAGGCAGCCTTTTCGGGTGTTTCGCCGAGAAGAATGTGCTTGAGGCGACGGACCTCTCGCTTATAGTACTGCTCGGATGGAAGGGCGTTCTGAGGAGAGGGAGGTCCGATGCGAGTCGGCAAGGTGCTTGTGGGACTGTCCGTCTTGGTGCTTCTTGGTTGTCAGGCTGCTCCCGAGCCCCCGGTTACGGTCTCTCATCCTCTGTTTTCCAGTGGTTTTGAGCAGGGGCTGGAGGGCTGGGAGGTCGAGGAGAGCGGCCCCGCGGTAAGCGTTGAACCCGACAGCAGTGTTGCCTTGACAGGCGGGGCGAGCGTCAGACTCAGGGGGCAGGACGACTCCGCCTTTGCCATCCTGAGAGCCGAAGAGCCCATTGCCTTGGAGCCCGACAGCATCTACGCCTGGTCCTTCTCATACACGTGTTCACCGGCCGAGGAGGGCGCATTTCCGCCCGCACCATCCGTCCGCATCATGTTTTTCAACCGAGAAAACGAGGCGCTGACCTCCGAGTACCGTCGCTTCGCAGCCGCTCCCGTGACCGACCACTGGGCCCGGTTCTCGGCCACCTTTCGCTCGCCTATCATCCCGTCAGTGGCTCGACCGGAGATCTGGATCGAAAAGGAGCAGGGGACCATCTGGGTCGATGACGTGGTCTTCGGTCCGGTGGACGGGGCCGCCGGTGCCAACCTGGTCCAGAACGGAGGCTTCGAGCGGGGCCAGGAGGGGATGCCCTTCGACTGGGTGGTCTACAACCCGTCGCCCTGGACGGCCCAGGACTTTGTCAGCCTATCAGAACGGCTGGGAGCCGAGGGGTCTTATCGCTGGGCGCTGCGAGGCGCGCGGACCGGCCGACATTGCCTCTGCCTCGAGCGCAGAAGTGAGGAGACCCGAGAGTGGCTTCGCTGTCAGCAGATGGTCAGCCTCCGGGGAGGCGAGACCTACCTCCTCAGCGGGTGGGTGAAGGCCCGTGAGGTGGAGGGGTCGGCCTTTATGGCCTGGCAGCTTGCCCCGAGCCGAATCAACCGGGAAGTGCCGGCCAGCGAGCAGGTCGAACGGGGGGCGACGGTTCAGGTTTCAGGAACGACCGGCTGGCAGCAGCTCGAGACCGTGCTGGTGGTGCCCAAGGGCGCTCCCACCTATGCCCTCAGGCTGGACTTGGCGCTAATCGGCCTGGGGAAGGTCTGGTTTGACGACATCGCCGTCATTCACATGCCCGTCGTGGAACTGGTGGAATAGAGCAGGCTCCCCAGCACGTTACATTGCTGCTGAACTGACACCTGCGTTAGACCTTCGCCCCTGCCCTGCGAAGTAGTTGACGGGCCTTCTTGACCATGCCTGTAACGATCAGTTCCACGCCCCGTCGGCCCACTTCGGTGGAGGCGTCCGTCCGCGGATCGATGCCGCCGACACCGATGAGGGGTTTTCTCTCTCGTCCCCGGTAGACGGTCATGTCCACGCACTCCGGGCGGAGCACCATCAGGTAGGAGGTTTCCCATTTTGCCGCGTGGTCGCCACCGGCTAAGTGACGTTTGGACTTGGGGACGTAGTGGAACTCAATGCCCGCATAGGCCTTGCAGTCGTCGAACTTTCGGTTGAACCGTCGGCAGACCGGCCGGGCCCACCCCACGATCGGATAGTGTCCGGTGACGATGCAGATGGCCTTGAAGCCGAGGCTCCGAATCTGGTGGAGCACATACGTCAGCAGCGCATCGTAGAGTTTCAGTTGCTCCTCGGCAGTGTTCCCCAGGGCCCTATGCTTGAAACTCGCTGCGGGGAGTTTCATCTTGCCCCGGATCTTTCCCTTGCCGTCGTGGACCGTTTCCATGAGAGCAATGTCCCGTGGCTCGCCATACCAGAGGGGCGGAAAGGCGATGCCTCCAGATCGCTCTGCGGCCAGGACGCACAGGGCGTGGGCTTTGAGTTGATCGTTTCCCACCGCTAGGTGCTCCCCGTGCCACTCCAACCCACCCAATCCCAGGAACGCCGCGGGGAACTTCTCCCGCCGGGCCACAATGTCTCTGGGCAGCATCTCTTCATACCGCACGCTCTGCATGACCTCTCCTCTCGTCGTCCTGCTCTCCTCGCCAGGGATGCTACCGCCCAACAGGTGTCACGTCAAGCAGGCCAGCCGTCACTGTTCCGGGGTTGAGGTGGGCTTCCGGGGGGCTGAGCGGACGCGTTCCAGGAACGCCTCCACGTAGCCCTGCAAGAGGCCACGGTCCAGGTCGAGCTTCGGGATCTCCTCAAGTTGCGCCTGACACCTGTCGGCCAATTCCTCCGGGCGCTTCTGCTCCACCGCAGCTGCTCCCAGTATGGCGCTGCCATAGGCCGCCCCGCCCGTGCTCCCGAAGGACACCCGCGCCTCGGGGAAGAGCGTGGAAATGACGGCTCGGTAGATGGGGTTGCTCCGTCCGATGTTTCCCTCAATGAAGATTTCTCTCACGCCACTTTCGGACGCCATCTTGATGGCCTGATAGCCTTGGACGGCCAGGGAAAGGTCAACCACACACCAGGCCGTCGCGCCGTCTCGGAATATGGTGTCCACCCCTTCGAGGCGCGCGACGCTGTCCGGGAAAAGGCCGGAGTCTGACTGCACCGTGGGCAGGCAGAAGGCCCGGCGTCCGGTCACGATCTCGCGCAGCAGTTCCAGGTGCATGCCCTCCGGATGAGGGTAACTGCCAAGCACGCGCTCCCGGTAGAAGTCAAACTCCGCGCCCCCGCGGAAGATGGTGGTCTTCACCGGGTCACCGTAGATGCTGCGGTTGAAAAAGACCTCCTTGCCGAGTTCATCGTCGGCAAAGGCGGCCTCGTCCCTCGGTGACATGGTGACCACCCAAGTCCCGCTGTCCTGGACCACGAAGTCCTCGAAGCCCTTGACGAAATACGGAACGAGCGCCGCGTTGGAATCATGGACGCCCATGCTAACGATACAGTCGCGGCTGAGTCCGGTCTGGGCCGTCACCTCCTCTTTGAGTCGGCCCAACGCCTCCCAGGGGTGCCGGAAGGGCAGCGGAGGCAGTTTGTCCAGGAGCCCCAACTTCTCGGCTGCCACGCTGTAGTCCTGCCCTCCGATGTCTAACAGATAGCCGTGGCAGCCGAGGTAGGTCGGCTCGACACCTTTCTTTCCCGTCAGCAGATATCCCAGATACTGCGGGAACATGAGGATGTCGGTGACCTTCGCAAACCGGTCCGGGAAGCGGCGCTGGAGCCAGTACACCTGTTTGCCGTGGTTGAGCAGCCAACCGAACCTGGGGGTACCCGTCCGCTGCTGCATCTCTTCGGACGTCATCCCCAAGGACGTGTAGAAACCCTCGTCCTCCTCAGGCTCGATCTCCTGCTCGTAAGAGACAATGGGGAAGAGGAGGCCGCCGTCGCCGTGGAACTGTTGGCCGTGCTCGTGGCCCAGGAGGGCGATGGTGGCGCCGTGCGTGGTAATGGATATGCACTGAATGTGGTCGAACCGGAGCGCGGCGTGACGGAGGCCCTCCAGCATCCAGCCGAAGATCGACTCCATGTCGTCGGCGAGCACACCATCCCGTTCTACCTGCGCGAATTCGACGCCCTGCTCATCCGGGCTGAGGCAGTGGAGTTGGGAGTCGTAAACGAACAGTTTCTTCTTCGTCTTGCCGATGTCCAGTACGGCAATTTGGTACTCATCTGCCATCGGGCCCACGCTCCTCGAGCTGGCCTACCCCCTCGGGCCTAGGGCGCTCGCCCCTGGCACCTGGCCGCCGTACATCTGATACTGGAGAGGCACGGTGCGACCGCCGGTGACGACCGAGTCGTAGGCGATGAGGGGCACACGGGCGATATCGGCCCAGTACTGAAGCCGACGTTTGGCGCGGGCCGGCTCGGCCGCCACCATGCCGACGGCGTGGTTGCTGTGCCAGGTGCTCACCACTGCCGCGATGTCGTCCTCAAAGACGCCATACAGGTGCGGCCAGGTGGGGTCTGAGGCGGTGTTGATGGTCTTGGACACTCTCGCCGACAGGGCCACGCTCTTGCCTAGGGAGCCCTGAATGACAAAGGTGCCGTCCGGCCTAAGGGCCAGCCCGCAGAAGAGCATGTCGCAGGCGGCGGCGTTGAACTCAACCGAGAACCCGCCCCCGGGGAAGTAGCTCCGGATGACGGGCCACAGGTTCACCGTCGCATAGTTCTTCGCCGGGTCCTGTTCGTCGAGCGCCGCGTAGAAGGGGGGGTGATTGCCCGAGTTGCAGAAATCGACTAGGCCACCGTACGTTTCGATGATCTTCCTGTCCTCGGCGTCGGCGTGCGCCTGAAGCAGCGGGTCGGCCGCCAGGTACGCCTTTCGGAAGTCCATGAATATGGCCGGGAGCCCTCGAGACAGGCCGATGCAGACTCGCTGCGTCAGACCCCGGTTGAAGTCGTTTTCAGTGGCGAAGGCGACGGGGAGCTTCCTCCCCGTGTGGTCGAAAGGGTCGTTGAGAATCGCCTCGGGCACGTCGCCCGTGGGCAAGTAGTCGGTCCACTGGCGCTGCCCCTGGAAGCCACCGACCGAGGCCCCCAGTTCGGCCATGATCTCCTTCATGGCCAGGTACATCTGGCATTGGTACTTGAGCCTGTCCAGGTTGTCCTCGCGGTCGCCGTGGACGCTTTCGCTGTGGATGCGACCGGGCATCATCTCCTGGAGCCATTGGCGCAACTGGCCCGACTCGTCGTCGTAGGTGCCCGAGTCGATCCGGCCTCGGATCTCCAGCATGTCAATGTGGATGGTGTTGATGCCGAAGTATCGGCGGGCGGGGATGACGTGGGCCAGGCCGGTCTCCATGTTCATCGAGGCCCCGCCGAGGGAGGCGTAGGGCGTCCCCCACATGTCGGCGAAGGTGGTCGCTCCGGCGAGCCAGTCGAGGAGGTCGGCTTTGAGCCCCGGCGAGAACTCCACGGGCATCTCGTTTTCCTCGGTCACATCGCCGACAATGCGGTGAACCAGGTACCCCCACTGCGCCAGCATCCCGGTGGCCGCGCACGCATACACCACGCCAGGCCAAGCCGCCGAGTTGCCCGAGACGTGCGCGGTGGGGATCTGCCCTACCGAGATGTTCTGAAGCAGCAGCCCCTCCAGTTCCCCGGGATATGCCCAGACGTCGTCGTAGCAGATGAGCACTTCCACACCCTCGCTCCGGAACTGCCTACCCACTCGCTGGGCGCTGGCCGCGTCCTTGACCAGCTCGTCAGCTAAGACCACGTGCGAGCGCTTTCCGTCGATGTGCTCGGACTCCTCGTCCACCAGACTGGCGACCATGTGCGCGACCTTCTCCACACGCGCCTGCTGCTTCTTCATGGCCGCCTCCCGGCCGTCGATCACCGCCGAGACGCCGATGACCGGCCCCGAGACCTCCTCCTTGCTGCGGAGCATCACCATCGCACCTTCTCCTCGCCCAAGAAGCCACGCGTCCCAACGCTGCTCACTATTCTATGAGCGCCGGAACGATAATCCAGACGTTTGCTCACGAAGCCGCCAGCGATGCGTCGGCGCCAACGTATTCTCAGAGCCAGCCGGGGGCACTGGGTCTCAGGCCCCGGCCTCCGTGCCGGCGGTCCGGAGTTGTCGGTCCGAAGCCTATGCTTCGGTCGCTCTGCGCACAGACATCCGCCTCTCTAGCCCCCAATTGTGGGGAGCGCGCTCGTTAAGGAGGGGAAAGTCATAGACTCGTCCTTTTTTGCTCTGAACTGGGTGAGACCTGCGCCCGATCACTCGGTAAGCCGTAGCGTCTGATTGTCGGGCGCGGGCGTCGGAGAATCGGTCGGCGCACTCAGCGCATGTGCAGCAAGTACGAATCAGTCGAGCCCGAACTTTGCCTCCAACCTGTACAGGGTGATGAGTGCGCGGGCCTGGGCTGTCGGGGGTACGAGGCGGAGGGCGCATCCAAGGTGCTCCAGGCGATCCCGCAGCACAAGCAGCAGGGCCAGGGCCCCGGTTGTCATCCTGTTTACCCGGCTCAGGTCGAGGCGCACCTCAGTGTCTGGGGTCAGCCTGGCCGATGACAGGACTTCCTCCAGGAGTCGCGAGGCCTCGGTGGCTTGAAGAGCCGGTCCCCTGGCGATGAAGTGCACGTCGACACACTGCGTGGCGCCCATGACATGGCCCTCTCGTGTCTGCCCGTCGCATAGTGGAAGAGCACACCGCGTGCCAACCTCTTCTCCGTGGGCTTTTCTGCTTGACGTCGGGCCTGTGTCCGGGCACCCTCTATTAAGGGGATTGTCCTTCTCTGGGGGGTCATTTCGCCACCAGACTCAGCGGCGCCAGACGCTGGGAGGCGACCGGTGCAGGCTTACCTTATTGTCGTCAGTGGGCCCGAGGCCTCCCGAAGCTATCCCCTGGCCTCAGGGCGGACACACATCGGCATCGACCCGACCAATGAGGTCGTCCTGAGCGACCGTTACGTGAGCCACCACCACTGCGTCATCGACCTTAATGACGACGGTGCCCTTGTCACTGACCTGGGCAGCAGGAACGGCACCTGCATCAACGGCAGGTCCATCCAACAGGCGTCTCTTCTGCCGGGCGACCGGCTCACCATAGGCCTTACCGAACTGGTGCTGTCCGAGAAGCCGGAACCCTCTGGTTCCGGTCCCCTGTCCGCGGACAGTTCGGGCACCGAGACCATTGAGGTCGAGGTGCTCAGGGAAGGCGGCTGGCTGGCGACGCTGCCTGCGGGCGCCGTCGCCGCAGTGGTGAGGAAGGGCTTCGCGGGTGCCAGGCGAGGTTGGGAGGTACTGCGGGCCGGTTACCAACTTGCCCGCCAACTGCACAGAGCCGAGGACGTGGAGGAACTGAACCGACGCGTGCTGGAACACGTGCTGGCCGTGACCGAGGCCGAGTGGGGAGGAGTCTTCCTGTGTCGGGAGGACGGCGAGTTGGAGCTCCGCTGTGACCTTTCCGCGGAAAGTGAGCAGGCAGAGGAGGTGGCCTACTCGCGGTCGGTGCTTACCGAAGCGCTGTCGAATCGCTCGCCCGTCCTCAGCGGAGAGGTGAGGCGGGATGGGCGCTTCGCCGCTTCCGAGAGCGTCCGTGAGGGGGCGTTGCAGTCGGTGCTGTGCGTGCCGCTGTTGACGGAGGCTGAGCCGCTTGGCGCTATCTACCTGGTGTCGCGAACGAAACCCTTCGCTTTTGCCGAGGAGGAACTTGCCTGGCTGGAGGCGGTGGCAGGTCAGTTGTCGGTGGCTTTGGAAATGCTGTTTGCCCGGCGTCAATTGGAAGAAGAAAACGCCCGCCTCCGCCGCCAGGCCGTCCTTCAGCATGGTCTCATCGGCGAGAGCGAGGCCATCCGGGAGGTGCTCCAGTTGATTGGCCAGGTGGCTCCCACCGAAGCGACCGTGCTCATCAAGGGCGAGACGGGAACCGGCAAGGAGTTGGTCAGCCGAGCCATTCACTACAACAGTACGCGCAAGGACGGTCCCTTCGTCTGCATCAACTCGGCCGCCCTGCCCAGAGACCTCGTCGAAAGCGAACTCTTCGGCCACGAGAGGGGAGCCTTCACCGGGGCGACCCAGGCCAAGCCAGGCAAGTTCGAGTTGGCCTCCGGGGGCACCGTCTTTCTGGACGAGGTGGGGGAGTTAGCCCCCAGCACCCAGGCCAAACTGCTGCGGGTCCTGGAGGGGCAGCCCTTCGAGCGGGTGGGGGGCACCAAGCCCATTCAGGTGGACGTGCGGGTGCTGGCCGCCACCAACCGCGACCTGGCCCAGGCCGTCCAGGAGGGGACCTTCCGCGCTGACCTCTATCATCGGCTCAACGTCATCTCCGTGGACCTGCCTCCTGTGCGCGAGCGCCGGGACGACATCACGCGCCTCGCCGAGTTCTTCCTGGAGCAGCTTCGCATGGAGGTACCCCGGCCGGTGGAGGGATTCTCAGCCGAGGCTCTTGCACTGATGGAACGTTACGACTGGCCGGGCAACGTCCGAGAATTGAGGAACGCCGTGGAGTACGCCCTGGTCCGGGGCACGACCCCCGTCATCCAGGCTTCTGACCTACCTGAAAGTGTGCGTGGCAGTGGGGCGAGAGGCGCACCTGTCGAGGGAGAAGGGGCACCGGTGGACAGCCTCCGGGAGGTCGAGAAGCGACACATCCTCGACGTTTACGAACGCTACGGACGGAACAAGACCAAGGCGGCTGAAGCATTGGGCATCTCTCGGGACACCCTGTACCGGAAGTTGAAGGAGTTCCAGGTAGAATGAACGTTACACGCTGAGGGAAGCACTCTTTGCCGACGGCGAGCAGTGCGTCGGTTGGCCACGATGGGGGAGAAACGATGGTGGGTCGCACGGTCAAGCCGGTTCTATCCTTGTTGATGGTGTTTCTGTTGGGGGCATTGACCGGGTGGACGTTTGCGCGTGCCCCGGGCGTGACCCAGCCTGTGTTCGCTGAGGAGACGAAACTCAAGTGCCGGTGCACGGATGAGCCGGTTGAGCTCGAGCCTGATTGGGAGTATTGTCCGCTCTGCGGGGCGCCGGTGGATGCCATCCGTCGCGACTTGGTCGAGGTGCCTTCGCAGAACTACACCCCCAAGCAGGCGGTGGTGGCTTTCTACGAGGGCTTCCGCAAACAGGACGCTCGGCAGCTGTCGGCGGTCCTGGACGTGGAATCCATCTTTACCAAACTCATTGGTGAGGGTCTGGCCAGGCAGGAACGCCTGCCTGAGGGCCTGCAGAAAGAAATCCGGGAACGAGTGGTGAAGCCCTCGGCCAAGGTGCTCCGGTACTATCTCTTGGACTTCGTGACTTCGCCGGCCATCCGGGAACATTTCCACATTCCGGAGGAGGCCAGCGCGGAACTCCTTGAGAAACTCTATTACGAAGAGGTGAGTGCGTCAGAGGCCATTGTGGCCCCAAGTCGGCTGCTGCGGGAGCGAGGAGCCCGGGCCATCAGGCTGCGTCGCGATGAAGAGGATGGGAGTTGGCGGATCGTGGAGTTCCCGAAGTTCGAAGTGAGCGGCGGCGAGTAACTGGCCGAGCGTGCTGCGGTCGTTGCCACAGGCGTGGTTGCACGCAGTTCCGCGATGGGCGAAGGGAGAATGGAGATGAGTCGAGGCTGGGTGACGGCGTGGCTGATCGCCGGGCTGCTGGTGGTTTCGCCCGGCCGCGCCTTGGGTCAACCCACCGGTAAACCCTCAGAGCGAGCGGGCGGAGAGGCCCCCGCCTTTCTGGAGCAGTATGAGTGGAAGGTGTACGACCTTTCTCGCCAACGCAAAGGTTCCTTCGATGACTATCCGCCCCTCTACCGGACGAGGGGCTCCGACGGTGTCGATGGTGAGCTCCTGGCCATCTATGCCCACACCTTGAAGCGCTACGACGGTGAGGCCAATGTGTGGCTGGACGCTATCGCCCGACAAAAGAAGGACTACGGGACTGTGCTTTCATCCGCATTCTTTGAAAGCAGCGACGGCAAGGTCTGGTTGGAGACGAGCAAGGGGCTGCTGGCCTACGGGCCGAGTGGCGCCACAAGGGTCAAACGGGAGGACATGGAGCAGGAGGAGCCGGACTCGCTATTCTCCATTGTCCTCTTCCCCCTGCGTCTCATCGGCGCCCTGCCTAAGTTGTTTTTTGGTGCAGAGGGGATGCGGGTGACCTGCATCTGTGAGACGGACGACGGAGGGCTATGGTTCGGGACTGAGAAGAAAGGATTGTTGCATCACATGCCGGTCGGGGGGGGAGAGGGACGTTGGGAGAGCTTCAAGGGCTCCAAATCAGGTCTTCCCAGCGACCATGTCACGGCTTTGGCCGCAGGTCCGGACGGTCGCATCTGGGTGGGTACGAAGAAGGGGTTAGTGGTGTTCGCGAACGGGAAGCATCTGCGCATTCCCCGGGTCGAGGAAGAGTTCGATACACACATCCGCTTCCTTCACTGCACCCCCAAAGGCCAGCTTTGGGTGGGTACTGGTAGGGCGAAAGACGCGCTTTGTGTGGTTAAGCCGGGCGACAAGTCTGAGAATCTCACCTGGGACGCTCGCGGCACAAGGGAGGAGGTCCAGTGCCTCTACGACCTCCCCCTTGGGACCCGCTCCGGAGAGCTGTGGCTTCGGCGCAAGTTGCTCAAGCCCTTTGTGTTGGAGGGCCGCAAAGTGAAGGCGTTCGAGCTGCTCCGGGTCGTCGAGCCGCATGGTTCACGGCGGTTCCAGATCCACAGCCGCCAGGGGGTCGAGGGGGACTCCGCGGACGGGATCGTTGGAGGTCTGGCTGACTACTGGGTCAACGCCCTGGCCGAAGACGACAAAGGGCGCCTCTGGGTGGCGCTGGAGGGTGGCATCTCAGTCTTCGACCCTGAGGGGCGGCGATGGCATACGGTCTTGCCAGCGGGTGAGGATAGTCCGATCGGTGGTCAGCCTCCCAAGTCGAACAGCATGGGCAGTGTAGTCGTCGGGGCTGACGGTTCGGTGTGGTTTGGCGGCGAGAACGCTATTGTGCGGCTCGTGTCGAAGAAAGTGGGCCCGCGCTGAGGGGTAGGTTTGCTTCCCGGGCCCCGGGGTCCTTTGGTCGGCCTCGTTGACCGTTGGCATAGGTTCGCGCGCAGGATGTAAGAAGAACTATGGACTGGGTAGGACGTCAGATAGGCGACTTTCGACTGGTGCGTCTCATCGGCGAGGGGGCGTTTGGACGGGTCTACGAAGCCGAGCAGGTTTCTCTTCGGCGCCGGGTGGCGCTCAAAGTGCTCAAGCCCGAGACGGTCAGCGGCCCACGAGATGTGCGGCGCTTTCGCCGGGAAGCCCAGTTAACGGCCCGACTCAGCCATCCCAACATCGTTCAAGTACATCAGTGCGGGGAAGAGGAAGAGGAAGGGACCTTCTACTTTGCCATGCAGTTGGTATCGGGCACTTCTCTGGCTGAGTGCCTGCCCCAACTCCCCGATTTGGACCTCACCCGGTTGCTGCACCCGCTTCCACCGGCCGAGGGCAGAGCGCACCTGAAGGTGGACACCGCGGAGACGGAGGCCCTGCCGCAGGGGCCTGAACCGGAGAAGAGGCCGGTCGGGGTGCGGGGCCGCACCGACGCCAAGGAACTCCGCCGTCGCCGGGCTCGACTGGACCCGGACTTCTTTCGCACCGTGGCCCGTCTCGGTGCCGAGGTCGCCGAGGCCCTGGCCTACGCTCACCGTCAGGGTGTCCGTCACTGCGATATCAAGCCCAGCAACCTGCTCGTGAGGAGGGAGGATGGGAGCGTATTTGTGAGTGACTTTGGCCTGGCTCGCCTTATGGAACAGCCTCTGCGCACGGTGCCAGGTGAGTTCTTCGGGACATACCGCTACGCCAGTCCTGAGCAACTGACCGCGGGTCAACTCCCCGTGGATGAGCGTACAGATGTCTATTCTCTTGGCGTCACCCTATACGAACTCCTGGCCCTGGAGTCGCCCTTTGTGGGCGACACTCGGGATGCCCTGGTGAAAAAGGTTTTGTCCGGGAAGCCCAGAGCGCTGCGTCGGCTGGTTCCTCGACTGCCGGCTGACCTCGAAACCATCGTGCACAAGGCCATGGAGTGGGACCCGGACCGACGATACCAGAGCGCCGGGGAGTTGGCCGATGACCTGCGCCGGTTCCTGCGGGGGGAGCCGCCGAAGGTCCTTCCCGTCGGTGGGCTGGGGCGAGCCCGGCGGGCGCTTCGCCGGCACCGACGGGTCGCTGTGCCACTGCGCGTGCTGGTCGTCGTGAGCCTGGCTCTGGCAGGCGTCTTTGGTCTGCTCTTGGTGAGGGGTTGGAGAAAGCGGCAGGCGTTCGCCGTCAGGGAGAAGATCCTCACCTGGCAGCCGGCCTCCGGCTATCGTCAAGAGA
Source organism: uncultured bacterium (assembly GCA_965372835.1). GTDB lineage: Bacteria > Planctomycetota > DG-23 > CBDVDV01 > CBDVDV01 > CBDVDV01. Next base: position 23,821 of record CBDVDV010000026.1, read on the forward strand.
AGCAGGACCTGCTGGATGAACTTAAGCGGGTCGGGGATTGGTTCAGCCCCGGTGAGTTTGAGGAGTTGAAAGAGGTCCTGGACGCTCGCCTCAACAGTTGGGGGGACAGCAGGGCGCGCGAGGTAAGGAACAACGCCGCCGACTGGGACCCCACTCCGCCTTACGGTCAGGAAAAGCAGCTTCGGCTGGCGCAGCTTGAGGACGTCAAGGACTGGTTGAGTTCCGCTGAGTTGAAGGGCCTGCGGGAGATCTTGGACCGTCGTGTGTGGGAGGGGCAGCCCACTGAACTCACCATTCCCGGAACGGCTCGCCCAACAAGCATGGCGTTTTCACCCCGCGGACGCTGGCTCGCCTGTGGCGACGATGAGGGTCAGGTGACGCTCTGGAAGGTGGGTGAGTCTACCGAGGAGGCCTTCTCACGCGTTCAAGCGCCGCTCCTTGCCGAGTTAGAGTTGGGCCGCGTAACTTGCCTGGCCTTCGACGAGGGTGAGAAGTACCTGGCAGCTGGCGGCGTGGCTTCCGCCAATCCGGTCGTCTGGCGGCTGGGCTCATTGGATGAGGAGCAGGACTGCCCGCGACTTAAGGAGAAGGGGTCCGTCTGTTCTGTGGCCTTGCCCCGCCGAGGCCCTCCCGGCCCCGAGGCGTTCCTGCTCTGGACGGTGGAGGAGTACGGGGAGGCGCCCTGGGTCTTATGGGGCTGGGATGGGCTGCCCGAGGAACCGCCGAGAAATCTCTGGCCGCTCAAAGCCGAGGACAACAAGCTGCTGCTGAGCTCGGACGGGCTCTTTTGCGGCGAGGTCACTCGCGGTGAGGTGTTGGTCTGGAGCGCTGGAAGCCCAGGGAGCGGGTGGTCAGCGGGAATGAAATGGAGCGACGCCGATTGGGCTGTCCTCAGCGACGGGGGCACTGTGGGCGTTGTGGGTTCCCCCAGCGGATTGGTCGTCTATCGGCTGCCCGAGCAGGGGGCAGAAGAGCTGCTCGTCTCCTTCGAGTCCGACCACGAGGACGAAGGAGGGATAACCTGCTCGCCCGCCCTTACCCCTGACGGCCGTTGGTTGGCCTGGGCTGACGGCGTCGTGCTCAAGCTCTACCAGGTGCCGAACCAATCTGAGGATGCCCAGGCGAAACGGATACCCACGGTTATCGTCGAGCGCGGACAGGATTGGGCTGTCCAGCCCGGTGACACCGTGGTCGCCTTGAGCCCCGAGAGCCCCGATGGGACGTGGTTGGCGGCCGCCGGCGGCGACGGAGTCATTCGCGTGTGGCAGCTGGACGACCTCCAGGAATGTCTTAGACGAGCGAAGTCTGCACTTTCCTCCCTCAAAGAGGCGCCGTAGCCCCGCCGCGTCCGGTCTCAAGTTCTGCACACCAACAGGCCTTCTTCCCCTGACGTTGCGCCGCCACTCGCCTTCCGGTCGTTGGTCCGCGGCCATTGTCCGCCTGCGCAAGATGGGTCTGGTGCAGGTGCGGGTGAAGAAGGGGGTAGGGGAGATCCGTCCGACCCCGAAGAGCCTCCGGCCGGCTGAGTCCGACATCGGCCTTCGACGTCTTTCAGGCCCCGAACCTGGCCGGTCGGCTGGCGTTGGCCAGCAGCAGTGGTATTGAGGACGCGGGCCGGCAAGCGGGGGCAGTTCCTTCCTATTCCTCCGGCTCCTCTGGCTCCAGCCAGAGGGGGTTGGTGTAGAACCAGGCCGTTACCGGGTAGGGCTCGCCGATGCGGGCCGAACCACGGGCCCTGAGGTAAGAGGGCTCTGACCCCATCCTTACTTCGACCGTCCACGTCGTGCGATTGCCAGAGCGTGCGAGATCATTACCGCGGGCAGAAGCCACCACTCGCACTTCTCCTTCCGGGTTGCCGATGAGTTCTATGGCTTCAAGGGCAGTGTTCTCGACGAAACCCACGGAGACCTGGATGGACTGACCGGGTGGCGCGGTCAGTGTCTCGCCCGTTATTATGGGCTCCCCCCCGGCCGAGGCGGTGAACCCCACCTCCTCGACTATGCCGCCCAGGACGAAGTAGGACGTCCCCGACCGAAGACCTCGGAAGAGCCCTGCTTCAGTGCGCTCGGGGCAGTAGATGTAGTTGCGCCGAAACTCGCCCGGCCAGAGCTCCTCACCCCCTTCGCTGATGTGCTTGTGCACGTGGCTTTCGGCCAGCAGTACGATCCGACCCCCTCCGGCCAGGACTTGGTCACAGACGCCTCCCACCTCACTCGCCCACGGCCACACCTCCAACTCACCGGGTGTCGGCGGCCGGCTCGACGCGCAGACCGCGGCCAGGGCCGGCCCCGCCCCGAGAGCGGCACGAATCTGCCTGGTGGTGAATGCGGCCTGGGGTCTGTGGGGGTGGGTGAGGATGACGGTGGGGCGCACGTCGCCCTCTCCGTGCTGGCCCAAGAAGCGCAGGGCCTCCAGGAACGCTTCCTCGCTGCAGTCGATGCCAGCCACCTTGGTGTCGAACCGGCTCAGGAACTCACGGAGCAGTGGCATCCCCGCCCCGCCGCCGGGCATCAACAGGCCGACCTGCTCGGCCCTGGTCTCGTCGCCGGCAGGGGTGCTCCACTCCACGCCGTTCACCAGGACCATGTTGGGATGCGCAGCGCGCGCCTGCTCGATGAGTTCAGGCTGCGCCTCGAGGTGCTCGGTGTAGAAGGAGTGTTCGCTGAAGGCCAGGTAGTCGCAGCCGTACTCGCTGGCCTTGTCCGCCACGCGCTCCAACCCCGTCTGGCGGTGATGGCAGTGGGTGTCACCCATCAGCCAGACGCCGGTATCGCGCCAGGGTAGTCTTGCGGTCACCTTTCCTCCTTCGGGCTACTCAGCGCTCACCCACAGGGGAGCGGAGTAGAAGCACGCTGGGTCTCCGCTGGGCTCAGTTGCGGTGCCGGTGCCCCGCACCCGCAGGAAGAACGTGCCCGGAGGCGCACCCACCTGAATCGCCCAGCGTACCGTGGCCTCCTCGCGGAGGAGGTCGGCGCCTGACGCCTGGGCCAGGATGCGGGTCTCGCCTCCTGGGTTGCCGATGAGTTCGAGGGAGTCCAGGTTGCCCGTCTCGGCGAACTCAATGGTGACGTCGACGCTGTCGTTCTCATTGGCGGCGAGTTCCTCTCCCAGCGTCGCCCGGTCGTCCCCCACGCGGGCGGTGACGTTGAGGTCCCTGACGAGGCCACCGACGACCAGGTACCAGGCCCCGCCACGCAGGCCGGCGAAGACGCCCGCTTCACTCCGCTCCGGGCAGTAGAGGTAGGTGCGCCTGTAGAGGCCGGGCCAGTCCCGCTCCACCCCCTGGACTCCGGGCTGGTGGAGGTCGCTGTCTCCAGTCAGGACGACCCGGCGGCCTTCGGCGAACAGGGTGTCGGCGAAGCCACCGAGCTCGCCGGCCCAGGGGTGAATGACGCCGCCCCCGGGAGTCTGCTCCCGCTTGCCGCTGGAAACGCAGATGCCTACGAGGGCGGCTCCGACGTCGAGGCCGGACCGTATCTGCTCAGGTGTAAACTGTGGGCCCGGGTGAGGGTGCTGAATGAAGGCAGCGGGGAGGGTGTCGCCGATCGGCTGCTCACTCAGGAAGCGCAGCCCGGCGAGGAAGTTCTCCTCTGTCTTGTCGGCCCCGCCGACCTGGACGTCGAAGCGCTCGAGGAACTCCTTTAGCAGAGGCATCCCCCGGGCCACTCCGGGACCCCAGACGGTGACGAAGTTCCCGACGGGCGGGTTCCACTGCACCCCGTTGATGAGGATGAGGTCGGGATACCGGGCCCGCGCCCCCTCGATGAGCGCGGGTTGGGCCTTGAACGCTTCCACCTCATGGGGGTGGCTGGTGATGGCCTGGAAGTCACAGTGCTCCTGAGACCGCTTCACCAACTCTTCGAAGCCGACGAGACGGTAGTGGGCGTGGGCGTCGCCAGCCAACCAGACACCCGTATCGCGCCAGGGCAGCCTCTTCACGATTCTCCCCTTTCGGTATTCAGGTGGCGGGCCCGTCAGGCCCCGAACTTGGCGAGGCGCCGAGCGTTAGCCAGCAGTAGCGGCATGAGGCTCAGGGCCGGGATGCGGTGCAGGTTCCCTTGACTGCACGCTGACTCGCCGAACTCGGTCACCTCGTCGGTGCGGACGTAGGGGCCCCGGATCATCACCGGCACCGGGTGCCAACTGTGCATGGCCAGCTTCGAAGGGGTGGAATGGTCGGCGGTCACGGCCAACACGTCAGGCCCAAGGGCCAGGAGTTTGGGCAGGTCGGCGTCGATTCTTTCGATGACCTCGACCTTGCCGTCGAAGTCGCCGTCCTCTCCCGTGCTGTCGGTCTTTTTGACGTGTACGAAGAAGAAGTCGAACCTGTCCCAGTTGGCGCCGACTTCCTCGAACTCCTCGGCCACCGTGTCCCGGGGCGTCAGGATTTCCATCCCCACCAGACGAGCAAGCCCGCGGTACATGGGGTAGGTGGCCTCAGCAGCGGAGCGCAGTTTATAGACGTCGGCGAACTGGGGGAGGTCGGGCTTGAGTGCGAAACCGCGCATGAGCATCATGTTGGCCTTGGCGTGCTTTCCCCGCAGGACTTCGCGCACCTGTTTCAAGAAGTCAGCCACCACCTGGGCTGTACGTTTTGCCGCGGGCCCATCTTCGGTGACCTGGGGTTCTAGAGGCGGGACGCCCGTCTGCTGAGGGTCGGTGTCGTGAAGTTTGTCGTCGAGTCCCTCGCCGCGGAAGACAACCAGGGCGCGGTGCTCCTTGACCGGACGGACGAAGGCCTCCACCCCCTCGATCTTCACCTCTTTTTCGAGGAGTTCGCACAGGGGCGCACTTT
>CBDVDV010000027.1:0-28530 GCA_965372835.1 uncultured bacterium
GCGTCCCAGGCAGGACTCGAACCTGCAACCTTTGGCTCCGGAGGCCAACGCTCTATCCAATTGAGCTACTGGGACACCGTCACCCTCAACTTGTAGCATACCGCACCCCACGTCCGTGTCAAGGGTGAAGCCGCAGCCGATCCAGCCCACCAACGCCTCCTCCACCTCCCCCTCACCCAGCACCGCCAGGCGAGCATCTCCCGCTGGCCTTTGTCCTTGACCGGTGCCCCCACTCAGTCAAAGCCCCACCCTCCAGCCCCCGAGTCAGGGGGTATGGAGTATTGAGCGCGGTCGGCGGCGGAAAGGAGGTGTGTTGGCTGTGCCGATTAACAGGGCCGGAAGCGGCGAGTAGGGGTGGCCCGCGAGTCGCCCAGAGCGAGCGGGACGCCCCTGCGTAGTTGGCGCAGGTGCTTTGCCGCAATATACTGCTCCCGTAGTGGGGCACAGAGACGGGGGGCCTGGAGTAGAGCAGTCAGGTCACCGGTCGTGGCCGTGAGCGACCCGGGGGTTGAGGCAAGGGGGCCTGGCCCTGGTATCGGCTTTGCAGGACGCCCGGTGACCGTCGTGGGAACGAGCGGCCAATAGCAGCGCTATTGAGTCCGGTTAGAAGCGCATCCGTATCTCTTTGACCGCAGACACAGAGGTGGCGATGAAAAAGAATGTCCACGAGTCTGTTGGGATCCCGGCATCGCTTTACAGACCTCTCCGGGGTGCCGACGTTCGCAGGATCGCCGAGGCTGCCCTTGAGGTACTGGCGAGATCGGGGATGGCCGTCTATTCGCAGACGGCTTTTGACGCATTTCGGTCTGCGGGGGCGGAGGCCGATGCCGAGACCCGCATCGTGCGTCTGCGGAGGAGCCTGGTCGAGGACGCTATCGCCTCCAACCCGTCCTCCATCACCCTCTACAGCCGCGACGGCACCTGCGACGCGGTGCTGGAGAAGAACCGGGTTCACTACGGCACCGGAGGCACGGCCATCTTCGTCCTCGACCCGGACACGGGTGAGCGCCGACCCTCCACCACCGAGGACGTCATCCTGAACGCCCGCCTGTCCGACGCGCTGGAGAACGTGCACGTCTTCACCATCAACGTCTTCCCCAACGACATCAAGGACAACGACCAGATCGACCTCAACCGCTTCTTCCACGCATTGGACAACACCACCAAACATGTGATGGGCGGCCTCTACTCGATGACGGGCTGTCAGAAGGTCGTCGAAATGGCCCAGATGATCGCCGGGGGCTCGGAGCGCCTGCGCGCGAAGCCCTTCGTCTCGTTCATCACGCTGATCATCAGCCCGTTCAAGATCGATAGGGACTACGGGGAGATCACCTGCTACCTGGCTCGCGAAGGTCTGCCCGTGGTCGTCCCCGCAGAGCCCATGTGCGGGACCACGGCGCCCATTACGTTGGCGGGCAGTGTGCTCACTCATGTGGCCGAGACCCTTGGAGGCATCACTCTGGTTCAATGCATCAACAAAGGGGCGCCTGGCATTTGCGGCAGCGTGGGCTCGATAAGCGATCTCCGAACCATGGGCAATCTGGGAGGAGCCATCGAGCGCGCCATGATTAACGCCGCCGTCGCGCAGATGGCTCAGCACTTTGAACTGCCACTCTACTCCACGGCCGGCACGTCCGACGCCAAAACCGTGGACATCCAGGCCGCCTACGAAAGCGCCATGTCCGACCTCCTGGTGGCTATGTCGGGGGCCAACTACATCCACGACGCTGCCGGTCTGATGGAGTTCGATCTCACGGTCTCCTATGAGAAGTTAGTGGTGGACAATGAGATACTGGGCATGTGTCAGCGGGTGCTTCGGGGCATCGAGGTGACGGATGAGACGCTGGCGACGGGACTGCTCCTGGAAAAGGGTCCGGGCAAGGACTTCCTAACCGAAGAGCACACGGTGAAGTACATGCGCGGCGAGTTCTTCATGCCCCGACTGGCCAACAGGGATAAGCGCGAAGCCCTCCAGCCCGACTCAGATGCCCTTTCCCGGGCCAAGGCCTTTGTCCGCGAAATCCGCGCAGCCGATCGCGAGAGCCGACTGCCCCCGACTGTCCGCGCGCAGATACTCGCGAAGTTTCCAGAAATCAGGCAGGTTGCAGAAGAGTCCTGACCAGCAGCCGCAAGAGAAGTGTCGGTCGGCCAGGGCTCCGACTTGCCACCGCGGGTCAGTAAGGGCACCGGCGAAGGGGTCGACGTGACGGTCTCCGCTCGTTGCGGGTTAGGCGGGCAGGCTCCCGCCGTCTCAGCCGGGGTGCGTGCCGAGCGGAGTCTCAGAGGCCCTACGGTTCGAGGGCGTCCTCTGAGGCCTGCTCGGCGGAGTCAGAGGCTGCGTCGAGGACGTGCTCCTCGACGAAGATGGGAGCCTGGAGCTGCGTGGCCAGAGCGATGGCGTCGGAGGGCCGGGAGTCGACCTCAATGGTGCTGCCGTCTTGGCGGATGATGAGTTTGGCGTAGTAGGTCTCCTGGCGCAGGTCACACACCACCACCCGCTCGACCCGGCCACCCATGCCCGTGATGATACTGGCCAGGAGGTCATGGGTCAGCGGACGGCTGAACTCCTCACCCCGCAGGCCCCGGTTGATGGCCCAGGCTTCCGCCGGGCCGATGAAGATGGGGAAGCTGCGCGGGCCCGCCTTCTCTTTCAGGACAACCATCTGAAATGGCTTTATGTCACTGATAAGCAGCCTGGCCAGTTCCACCTCGATCATCCACCGACCCTCCATACCGTGCTCGGGCTCTCCGACCCGCCCTATTCTAACCTGACCACCCCCCCTGTCAACAGTCAAGCCGGACCGATGGAACCGGAAAAACCTTCAGTGCTCTCCCAGTCCCCTCAGGTTCATTTCCAAGGCCTCAGCCTGCCGGCGCAGTTCCTGGGCTCGCCCGGCCTCCCGATCCACCACTTCGGGCGGGGCCTTCTGACGAAACTCTTCGTCGGCCAGTCGGCTCTCGACCGACCTCAACTGGCGCCGACAGTTCTCCAACTGCTTCTCCAGCCTGGCCCGCTCCTGGGACAGGTCGACCAGGTCGGCCACGGGCACGAACACTTGCAGCCGGTCCAACACCTCAGTGACCGAACCGGAGGGCCGGGCGAGTTCCACCCCCACCTCCAGACTCTCCAGGACAGCGGATTGGATGAGGAGTTCCCGGAGCGGCTCCAGCAGCGCCCGGGTCTCTTCGTCGTGGCAAGAGAGGACGGCCGAGACCGGCGTCCGTTCCTGAAGCCCAACCGAGCGCTTGCTTCGCCGCAGCGACCGAGTGACCTCCTGCAGGAGGGCGAACTGCTCTTCGAGCCTGGGGTTGACGAGGTCCTCGGGCAGTGCCGGCCAGGAGGCCACGACCAGGGCCTCGGCCGGGGGCGCAGCCAGCCGATCGTTAAGGCTCCGCTCCGGGAGCGCCCTGGTGAGTTCTTGCCAGACCGCCTCGGTGACGAAGGGGATGAAGGGATGGAGTAGCCTCAGGGCCTGATCCAGGACGAACGCCAGCGTCCGTTGGGCAAGGGAGCGCGCCTGGCCACCGGCCTGCAGGCGGGGCTTGGCCAGTTCCACGTACCAGTCGCAGAAGTCGTGCCAGACAAAATGGTAGAGTTCTCCCAGGGCGGCGCTGAAGCCGTAACGGTCGGTCAGTTGCACGGTGGCCAGGCTGCTGATGTGGGTGAGTCGGCTGAGTATCCACCGGTCTGCGGGCTCGAGCCCCTCCAGGGAGAGGGGGTCGGTAGTAGCCCCCTCCAGGTTCATGAGCACGAATCGGCTTGCATTCCAGAGTTTATTGGCGAAGTTTCGGCCGATGTCGAACCTGTCGCTGGTATTGACGGTGCGGCCGTCGGGGAGGGTGGTAGTGCGGACGGGCAGACGGATGTCCTGCGTCTCGGTGGCCATGAGGGCGAGGGTAGCCCGCATGGCGTCGGCACCGTGGGTGGCAATGATGTCCAACGGGTCCACGCCGTTGCCCTTGGACTTGCTCATGATGACCCCCTTGCCATCCAGTATGGTGGCGTAGATGTGTACGTGGTGGAAGGGGATCTCACCGACGTGGAAGAGGCCCATCATCACCATGCGGGCGACCCAGAGGGTAATGATATCCCGGGCGGTGACCAGCACGTTGGTCGGGTAGTAGGTCGCCAACTCCGGCGTCTCCTGCGGCCAGCCCATGGTGGAGAAGGGCCAGAGGGCGCTGCTGAACCAGGTGTCCAGGACGTCTTCGTCCTGGGCAATGTCGGAGCCGCCACACTTGGGGCAGGCGGTCGGATCCTCAAGCGACGTGAAGAAGTAGCGCCAGAGGACTCGGTCGGCCTCGGTACTGCCGGCCTGGCAGCGCGCGTATTGCTCGGGTTCGAGACAGTCCCGATTGTTGCAGTACCAGACCGAGATGCGGTGCCCCCACCAGAGTTGTCGGCTGATGCACCAGTCACGCAATCCCCCCAGCCAATCGAGGTAGGTCTTGGCGTAGCGCTGGGGAAAGAAACTGATGCGACCGTCCTGGACGGCCCGGGCCGCCTGGCGAGCCAGGTCCTTGGTATTGATGAACCACTGTTCCGAGAGAAACGGCTCGACGGCGACATGGCTCCGGTAGGAGTGGGCCACCTCGTGGCTGTAGGGGCGGGTCTCGACCAGGAGGCCTTGCTCGCGCAGGTCCTCGACCATCCTTCCGCGGGCCTGATCGACGGTCAGACCCTGGTACGGCCCGCCGTTCTCGTTGATGGTGCCGTCGGGGTTGAGGATGTTGACCAGGGGCAGGTTGTGGCGCCTGCCGATCTCGTAATCGACGGGGTCGTGGGCGGGCGTCACCTTGAGGAAGCCCGTGGAGTACTCGGCCATCTCATCATCGCCCTCGCCGGCGAGACTCACCAGTTCGTCAGCGATGATGGGTAGTTCGCGGCCCAGCAGGGGAAGTATGGCGGTCTTGCCCACCAGGTCCTTGGCCCGGGGGTCACGAGGGTTGATGGCCACGGCGGTATCGCCGAGCATGGTCTCGGGGCGGGTGGTGGCGATGGTAAGGGTGCCCGTGCCGTCGGCCAGGGGATAGTTGATGTACCAGAAGAAGGTGTGGACGGTCTCGTACTCCAGTTCGTCGTCAGCCAGGGCGGTCTGGGTGACCGGGTCCCAGTTGATGAGCCGACGCCCGCGGTAGATGAGCCCCGCCTCGAACATGCGCACGAAGGCGTGGCGAACGGCCCGGGCGCAGACCTCGTCCAGAGTGAAGCGTGTCCGCTGCCAGTCGCAGGAGCACCCCATACGCTCCAGTTGTCTGAGGATGCGGTCGCCATACTCCTCCCGCCAGGCCCAGATCCGCTGCACGAGCCCTTCCCGGCCCAGGTCGTGACGGGACTTGCCCTCCTGCTCCAGAATCTCCCGCTCGACCACGCTCTGGGTGGCGATACCGGCGTGGTCGGTACCGGGCATCCAAAGAACATTCTCCCCCCGCATCCGGTGGAAGCGTATGAGGATGTCCTGGAGAGTGTTGTCAAGGGCGTGGCCCATGTGCAGGGCCCCGGTGATGTTGGGCGGGGGAATGACTATGGAGTAGGGCGTGCCCCCGGCGGCCGGGTCGGCGTGGAAGTAGCCGCCCTGGAGCCAGAACTGGTAGATGCGCTCCTCGACGGAGTCAGGTTGGTAGCGGGTCTCCAACTCAGTCGCTTCCCTCTTGGGCGTGCCGTTCTTCATCTTTGGTGAGTTTGTACTCCACGCTTTCGGCCAGGGCCTGCCAGCTGGCCTCGATGATGTTTTCCGAGACGCCGACCGTACTCCAGATGTCGGTGTGGTCCCGACTTTCGATGATGACCCGTACTTTGGCTGCCGTACCGGCGGTGGGGTTCACGACCCGTACCTTGTAGTCCACCAGTCTCATCTCCGTAAGACTTGGGTAAAAGGGCTCCAGGGCCTTCCTGAGGGCCCCGTCCAGGGCGTTGACGGGCCCGTCGCCTGCGCTGGCAGTATGCACGGTTTCCTCGCCGACCCTGAGTTTCATCGTGGCCTCCGTGCCTCCGGCAGCCGCGGCAGTAAGGCCAGGCCGGTGGGCCTCGCTCCCGTCCACGGTCACCCGGTAACCGAGCAGTTCGAAGTGCGGCCGGTAACGGCCCAGCAGGCGCTTGACCAGCAGTTCGAAGGAAGCCTCGGCCGCCTCGAACTGGTAGCCCTCGGACTCCAGCCGCTGCACGTCCTTAAGGACGCGACGGAGCACCTCTTTGTTGTGGGTCAGGTTGTACTGCTCGGTTTTGGCCAGGATGGTGGCCGCGCCTGAGAGTTCGGAGATGAGGAGTCGGCGTTCGTTCCCCACCAGTTGAGGGGAGACGTGCTCGTAGGTGCGCTCGTTCTTGCGCATGGCATCGACGTGCATGCCGCCTTTGTGGGTGAAGGCGGAGAGGCCGACGAAAGGCTGGTGTTCTCCGGGAGGCAGGTTGGCCACCTCGTAGACATAGCGGGAGACCTCGGTGAGCCGACACAGGCGCTCCTCCGACAGGACCTCCCGCTCCATCTTGAGCATCAGGTTGGGGATGACGACACAGAGGTCGGCGTTGCCGCTGCGTTCCCCGAAGCCGTTTATGGTCCCCTGGACGTGACCGGCGCCAGCGGCCACGGCCGCCAGGCTGTTGGCGACGGCGAGCCCGCTGTCATTGTGGGCGTGGATGCCCAGGGGGACGGCGGACTGCACGGCCACCAAGGCCGTCACTTCGGCGACGGTCTGGGGGAGGCTCCCCCCGTTGGTGTCGCACAGTACCAGCAGGTCGGCGCCGGCCTCCCGGGCGGCGGTGAGGGTGGCCAGGGCGTACTCGGAGTTCTCCTGGTAACCGTCGAAGAAGTGTTCCGCGTCGAAGATGACCTCTCGATCCGCGCTTTTGAGGAAGGCGATGGTCTCCCGGATCATGGCCAGGTTCTCTTCCAGGTCGACCCGGAGCACCTCGCGGACGTGGAGGTCCCAGGTCTTCCCCACGATAGAGATGGCGGGCGTCTCCGCATCGAGCAGGGACCGCAGCCCCGGGTCTTGCTGCACCGAGAGACCTTTTCGCCGGGTCATCCCAAAGGCCACCAGCCGGGCCTCGCGGACCGGCCGTCGGCGCATCTCCCGGAAGAAGCTCAGGTCCTTGGGGTTGCTGTAGGGGTAGCCGCCTTCGATGTAGTGGACGCCCAGTTCGTCCAATTTGCGGGCGATGCCCACCTTGTCGTCCAGGCTGAAGGTGATGCCTTCGGCCTGGCTGCCGTCGCGCAGGGTAGTGTCGAGGATGGTGACTGTGGTCATGACGGAGGTCCTGCTGTATTGTCGGTTTGGCTTTGGTTGTTGGCCCGGTCCAGTTCGAAGGCCTGGTGCACGGCCCGGAGGGCCCGTTCACTGTCGCGCGCGTCCACGATGCAGGAGATCTTGATCTCCGAAGTGCTGATCATCTGGATGTTGACGTTGGCCGAGGCCAGAGCGCGAAACATCTTCGAGGCCACCCCGCTGTGCATGCGCATCCCTACGCCGACCACGGAGACCTTGGCGATGTGGGGGTCGGAACTGATGCGCTTGGCGCCCACGTCCCGAGCCGCCTCTTCGACGGCGGTCAGTGATTCCTCCAGTTCACTTTTGGCCACGGTGAAGGAGAAGTCGGTCAGCCCGTCCTCGCCGGTGTTCTGAATGATCATGTCCATGTTGATGCCGTGACGGTCCAGGCCTTCACAGATGACCGCAGCGACCCCGGGACGGTCGGGCACCTGGTGAAGGGTAATCTTGGCTTCGTCGGTATTGAGCGCCGCACCTCGGACGACCACCTGTTCCATATCCCCAGTCTCCTCAACGATCAACGTGCCGGGCCCGTCATGGAAACTGCTGCGCACGCACAGCGGCACCCGGTACTTCTTGGCGAACTCCAGCGACCGGGAGTGCATGACCCCAGCCCCCAGGCTGGCCAGTTCCAGCATTTCGTCGTAACTGACACGGGCGAGCCGACGGGCCTGGGGAACCACCTGTGGGTCGGCAGTGTAGACCCCGTCCACGTCCGTGTATATCTCACACAGTTCAGCCCCCAGGACCCCGGCCAGGGCCACGGCCGTGGTGTCGGACCCACCCCGTCCCAGTGTGGTGATGTTGTGTTCCTCGTCCACCCCCTGGAAGCCGGCCACGATGACCACCCGGTTCTGCTCCAACTCCTGGAGTATGCGACGGGGGTCGATGTTGATAATCCGGGCGCGGGTGTGCTGGCGGTCGGTGTAGATGCCGATCTGGCCGGCAGCGAAACTGATGGCCGGCTCGCCCAGTGCGTGGATGGCCATGGCCATGAGCGCCACCGACTGCTGCTCACCCGTGGCGATGAGCATGTCCAGTTCCCGCCGAGGTGGCGTCTCACTCACCTCCCGGGCCAGCGCCAGCAACTCATCGGTCATGCGACCGCGGGCGCTGACCACCGCGATGACCTGATGGCCCCGGCGCTTGGTCTCCACGACCCGCTCGGCAGCCTGCTTGATGAGGTCGACGGAGGCCAGTGAGGTGCCGCCGAACTTCTGTACGATGAAACCCACGGCCGGTGTCCTTGCTCGGTTCGGACTCAGTGTTTCCCCAGGAAGTACTCCATGAGCAGATGGCCCCGGTCGACCTCCAACTCGCCCATGGCCGCATTGGCCTCAGTGAAGGGAAGCCCGCGGATGGGCTCGAGGCCGGCGCCGCAGACGGCGAAGGGGACCGGATGGGCCACGTGGGTGCGCCTGGCGGTCGAGGTGTAGTGGTCGCTCGCCACCATCATCCGATACTCCCCACGGCCCTTGAGCGCCTCCCAGACGGGGCCGACTACGTAGCGGTCGATGCGCTCCAAACACTCCACCTTCATATGGGCCGAGCCGTCGTGGGCGGCCTCATCGGCGGCCTCCACGTGAACGAAAACCAGGTCGAGCCGGTCCAGGGCCTCGGCCCCGTAGCGGCCCTTGGCCGCGTAATCGGTGTCGTAGTAGCCGGTGGCCCCGGGCACCCGGATGCGCTCCATTCCCAGCAGCACGCCGATTCCGTTGACCAGGTCCACCGCCGAGATGACCCCGGCTCGCAGCCCGAACCGCTCCTGGAAGCCCGGCACCTGCACCGGACGCCCCTGCCCCCACAGCCAGATCATCGTCGCCGGGTTCTCCCCCAGGTCTCGGCGGACGGTGTTGACCGCGTGGTCGTCCAGCAGTTCGCTCGAACGCTCCATCAGTTCGCGCAGTATCTCCGCCCCCTGGCCCCGAGGCAGGTGGGGCTTGATGGGCTCCCCCATGATGTCGTGAGGTGGCGTGGTCTTGACCTCCATCGGCTCCTCACCCCGGTACACCATCAGGTGACGGTAACCCGTACCGAGGTGGAAGGAGATCTGGTCGCCGGCCAGGTGTTGACGCAGCAGCCCCAGGAGCACGTCCGCCTCTTCGGTACGGATGTGCCCCGCGCTGTAGTCGACCATCATGCCGTCGCTCACGGTAACCAGGTTGCAGCGGAAGGCCAGGTCCGTCTCCCCCACTTCCACCCCCAGGCTGGCTGCTTCCAACGGGGCCCGTCCGGTGTAGTAGATTTGCGGGTCGTAGCCCAGCAGCGACAGAGTGGCCACGTCGCTACCCGCCGCCATCCCCCGGGGGATGGTCACGGCGGTGCCCAGTTTGCCGGTCTGGCTGATGGCGTCCATGTTGGGCACCCGGGCTACCTCAATGGGGGTACGTCCGTCGAGTTCCTCCAGAGGAAAGTCAGCCAGGCCGTCCGGAACGACGATGGCGTATTTCATAGCACACGCATCCTCACTTCTTACCCACTACTGCTCCACGCGGAGCCAGATGCTCGGCCCCTCGACCACGTCCAGCCCGTCGATTCTCGCCATAGCCCGGGCCAGGTGTTCCTCCCTGGCCGGATGGGTCATGATGACCACAGGGACAAACACGCTCTCCGCCGGCGCTTCCTTCTGCATCACCGAAAGGATGCTGATCTGGTTACGGCCCAGGACGCCGGCGATCTGGGCCAGGGTCCCGGGACGGTCCAGGGCCTGAAAGCGCAGGTAGTACTGGGTTTCGATGTCCGTGGTGGGCCGGAGACGCACTTTCTCGACCGGGGCCGAGAGCTGCCGGAAGGTCTTCTGAGCCCGTCCCAGGGCCACATCCACCAGGTCGGCGACCACGGCGCTCGCCGTGGGCATCTGCCCGGCCCCCTGGCCGTAGAGAACCACATCACCCACAGCGTCGCCGTGGATGCAGACAGCGTTGAAGACCCCATCCACCCAGGCCAGGGGATGTCGGCGTGGGAGCAGGGCTGGGTGGACCCGCAGTTCCAGTTCCCCCTCCCGGTGACGGGCAACGGCCAGGAGTTTGATGGCGTAGCCCAGTTCCCAGGCGTACTGGAGGTCGCACAGTTCCAGTTCGGTGATGCCCTGACAGGGGATTTCCTCAAAGTCGAAGTCCACACCCATCCCCGTACGTGCCAGGATAGCCAGTTTGTGGGCCGAGTCGACGCCTTTGACGTCCAGGCTCGGGTCGCGCTCGGCGTAGCCTTGCTCCTGGGCCAGGGCCAGGGCCTGCTGGTAACTCATGTTGTGTCGTGCCATCTGGGTGAGGACGAAGTTGGCGGTGCCGTTGACCACGCCGACGATGCTTTCGATGCGGTTGGCCACCAGCCCTTCAGCCAGGGCCCGGATGACGGGGACGCCACCGGCGGTCGAGGCCTCGAAGGCGAGCGCCACGCCTCGCTTTCGGGCGGCGGCGAACAGTTCTCGTCCCTGGGTGGCCAGGAGGGCCTTGTTGGCGGTCACCACGTGTTTCCCGACGTCGAGAAGCCGAAGCACCAAGTCGCGGGTCTGCTCGGTACCCCCGACCAACTCAGCCACCACCTCTACCTCAGGGTCGTCGAGGACGTCCTGGAGGTCGCGGCTCAGCAGTTCCTGCGGGACAGGAAAGTCCCGCGGCCGCTCCAGGTCCGTGTCGACCACCCAGCGCAGTTCCAGGTCGGCCCCGGTCCGCTGAGCCAACTCCTGGCGTTTGCTCAGGAGGAGCCTGGCCACACCGCTCCCCACGGTGCCCCAGCCTACGATTGCCACGCCACAGCGCTTCATGGTTTGGCGACTTTCCTGTATGTTCACCAGTGCCTGGCGCCTGTGTTGTTCTCGCCAGACCTACCGCTTATTATCATACCGCCCTGCCGGTGAAGGGAAAAGAAATCCGATCCGGTCTCAGCGGCCCCCCCTCCCGTACGGTGACTAAAAAAGCCCTGAGGTCTTTCTCCTCAAGGCTTCTTGGTGTCGTCGTCTTTCGAGGAGGCCAAGGAGCCCTAAGGACCGGGCACCGTGATGACAGTGCGCACGCTCATGGTGGCGGTCGTTACTTCGAAGACCACTGTTGGGTAAAGCCACACGATGCAACTTGAGCGTGCCATCGGCACCAAGTCCTCCAACTCCTGACTTCTTCCCCCGTAGTATCGCTCCCGTGGCTGCCGAAGTCAACAGAAAAATGCCGAACGGTAAAGCCCTGCTCAACGAGGGCGCGTGCTCGAAGCGACCCGCCGACCGGCGGGCGGCACAGATTCCTTCAGCGAAGGGCGCGCGGATGCAGTAGAATAAGTTGTTTGCAGTACTATTGCTCTTGTGCGTTGGTCGGCAGAGAGACGAAGAAGGACGAGGAGGCGATGATACCGGAACCCATGTCGGAAGCGGTCGGCCGAGCCAGCATTGAGCCCGCCGATGCGGTGGCGCCAGAAACCCAAGCCCGCTGGACGGTGACCTACCGGGTCGGAGAGACGGCGCTCGGCCCCGGCTCGCTCATCCGCTTCACCATCCCCTACGGCTTCACCACGCCCAACTTCCTCTGGGTCACGCGCGCGGGGTACTGTCACCTAACGTGCTCGCGGGAGGGGGCGGGAGTTCGTTTCGTGCTCCCCGAGCCTGTTCAGGGGCCGTTCCACAACTTCTACATGTATCGCTGGGGGGCTCACCTGTTCGTGGAAGTCTTCGGCGGAACCCTCACCGACGGAGACACGGTGTCCCTCATCTACGGCCACAACCCGTTCTATCCGCAGAAATGGGCCCGGTCGGCCTATTTCACGCAGGAGTTCACCTGGTGGGTCGCCGTCCGACCGGCGTCGGCTGAAGGCGAGGAGTTTATCCTCGTGGCTGACCCACCCACGCTGCGGGTGGAGCCGGGCCCCGTGGAGCGGGTCGGCGCCGTGGCTCCCTCACTGGGTGCCCGGGGGGAGACGCTTCGCCTCCGCCCCTACGGTGAGGACGTTCACCGCAATCGCGTCGTGCCGCTTGCGGGTCGCGGCGACCTCGGATTGGCGCCCGTGGGTGAGGCGGGTGGGGCGGTGGCCGACTCCGAAGCGCTCGGACCCACGGTCAAGGTGAAGGTGAAAGATCCCGGCGTGTTCCAGGCCGTGGTCCGGGTCGACGGCCTGACCGAATCGAAGAGGTCGGAGACCAAACCCGGCCGCTCCAACCCCATCCTCATCAGCGAGCAGCCACCCCGGTACAGGCTCTACTGGGGTGACCTCCACGGCCACTCCATCCAGAGCGACGGACTGGGCACCGTGGAGGAGTACTACGCCTACGGCCGCGACCTGGCCCTTCTCGACTTCTGCTCGGTGGCCGATCACGCCGGGCACATGGGGCCGGGGGAGTGGGAGCGGGCGCGGGCCGCAGCCGAGGCCGCGGATGACCCCGGCCGCTACGTCACCTTCTGTGGCTACGAACTCAACGACCAGGCCGGGGAGAAGTGCATCTATTTCCGTCGCGACAGCCATCCCATGTACCGCTACCCCGACGACGAGAACACCCTCTTTGAACTGGCCCGGGCCGGGGAGGCCCTCATCATCCCCCACCAGCACGGCCGCGGCCCCTGGCCCTACCCTAAGGACGTCGTCCGGGTGACTGAAATGTATTCCATCTGGGGAGCCTTCGAATACCCCACCAACCCCCGGCCCTGTATCGGCGGCGGTGACTACACCGGCCGGACGGTCCTGGACATGCTCCTGGCCGGCTACCGGCCGGGGGTTATCGGCGGCAGCGACTGCCATGCCGGCCACCCCGGCCACACCGACTGGCTGCGGGCGTGCCGGGCGTACTGGTGCGGGTTGGCCGCAGTCTACGCCGAGGAACTGACCCGGGAAGCGGTCTGGGAAGCCCTCCTGGCCCGCCGGTGCTACGCCACGACGGGACCACGCATCATCGTCGGCCTGCGCTCGGACGGGGCCTGGATGGGTTCCGAGGTGTCGCTGGAGCCGGGGCGCGAGCGTGCCTTCGAGATCGAGGTGGTGGGTGTTGAAGCGCTCAAAAGGGTGACCCTGGTCAAGAACGGACAGCCCCGCTTCATCCTGCCCGGCGACGGTCAGGTGCTGAGCACCTCGGTCACTGACCCCGAGGCAGCGGACGAGCCCGCTTTCTACTACCTGCGGGTGGAGCAGGAAGACGGGGAAATGGCGTGGTCCAGTCCGCTTTGGTTTGTCCGGGGTCAGCAGGGCCGCGAGTGAAGGCGTCCGCCGCTGGCGGACCAGGCCTTCTCTGGCCGGAGCCTCTTCAGTTTCGCCGCTTCTGCCGGCAGCGCTTGGACGTCGCTGGGGATACTGATCGGCCTTCGCTGCCCGCAGGCGAGTCACCGGGTCTGCCGGCGCACCACCGGTATCTTGCGGGAACCGGACCGGCGGCGGGGGGGCCTGATGGTGTCGGGGACGCTGGTGACCAAAACGCCACCGTCTTCGACCAGGTAGGTCAGCCCTGCCTGCGAAGTCACGTAGCGAAGCGCCGAAATGGCCAGCACATCCTCAGCCTCGTAGGTGACCCTGACACCGGTCTGGGAATAGCGAAGTTTGCTGTCCAAACGGATGTTTACACCCGTCTTCTGGCTCAGGTCAGATAAGGCATATCTGAGCGGTACGTTGTTCCAGTCGCAGGAGACCCGCTCATAAAGTTTTCCCGAGGCGCTCGGGCTTGGCCGCCGGGGGGTGGGCAGGAGTGCTCGGCCGGTCTCTTCGGGCGCAAAGCGCACCTCGGCGACTTTCCCTTCGTCAAGGGTTACCTGCTTGGTCTGACTGTATGGCTGGGGGTCGGTGGCCGACCCGTCGGCCGGCGGGGAACTGGCCACCACCGTGTGGGGTCCGGGCGAAAGGCTCATCACGGTAGCGGGCGTCTCTCCCACGGGCTCGCCATCCAGGGTTATCAGGAGCGGCGGCCCCCAGGAAGTGACGGAGATGCCGGTGGTGGCAAGGGTGAGTTTTCGGTCGTAGAACTGGAAGAGCGGGCGGGAGGCTTCGCTCAGTTTCACCAGCACTTGGCGGGCCCGAGATAGATCATCCTCGGCCAGGTACAGCAAGAACGCGGCCCTGAGCCTCTGCGGGTCCCCCAGTTCGGTGTCTGACCCGTAGGCATACGTGAGCAGTTCGTCGTGGGGCAGATCGGCCAAAGGAATACGCAACGAGCGCTCGGCTCCAGGCAATCCGAACTCCAGTTCTTGCTCGCTCACCGAAAGCAGTTCGGCCTGGGCTCCGTGCACCACGAGTTGGGAGCCGACTAACTGTCTCGCTCCCTGCTCGGCATCTGTGTAGCAGCGCTCGACCGCCTCCAGGTCCTCCAGGTCATAAGCCACCAACTCTTTGAGCTCGGGGTCAAAGGCGCTGCGGCGGGCAACCAGCAGGGCCTTGGAGTGGTCCCCGTCCGCAAACGCCCGGTAAAACTCCAGCCAGTAAGACCAGTAAGCCGCCGGGGGGTTGCTCAGCGTTGGCTGGCGGACCGCTTGCGGTGCAGACGGGAGGTCCGAGGTGAGTCGGCGCCCTTGCTGTCCCAGCCCTTCTCCCCGCAAGCCTCCCGGAGTCAAGGGGAGGCGGCCACGCTGGCGGGGCAGTTCTTCCCGGCTTCCGGCTGTGGGAGGCGGGGCCGTTGGCGGCTGCGGCGCGGTCGACGCTGACGGTTCGGCTTGGCCCTCGACGGCCGTGCTCGGACTCGCCTGCCGGCTGGCGGGGACGGCCGCAGATGGTGACGTCCCCGCAGGTGCTTTGGCCGGTACCCTGGACGTCCTGCCCTGGGACCAGAGCAGTACGCCCACCGCCAACATCCCCACCAGGAGAAGCAGGGGCACCAGCACCAGGGGCTCGCGCAGCGCGCGAAGGCCCGCAGGCTTCCCTGCCGCCACCGGCGCCAGAACCCGGGAGGGAAGAGGCTCGGGAGCGGTCGGCTCCACCAGCCCGAGGAAAAAGCGGTCGATGCGGGTGACCACCTCCTGGGGGGACTGAGGTCGGTCTTCTGGTCGCTTGGCCATCATCCAGCGGGTGAGTTGAGCGATGGGCTTGGGCAGGTCGATGCGGACCTGGCGGGGGTCGGGTACCGGCTCGGTTTCGTGGGCCTTCATCACCGAGAAGTGAGAGGTGCCGGTGAAGGGGACGGCGCCGGTGAGCATGTAGTAGAGGGTACAGCCCAGGGAGTAGAGGTCGGCCCGAGTGTCCACGGAGCGGGCATCCCGGGCCTGTTCGGGGGCCATGTAAAGGGGGGTGCCCAGGGGCGTTTGGCTGAGGGTCACCTCGGCAGAGCCAACGGCCTTGGCCAGACCCAGGTCGGCCAGTTTCACGACGCCGTCGTCGCGGATGAGGATGTTGGCCGGCTTGACGTCGCGGTGGATGATGTCGTGCCGAGCGGCTTCGGTCAGTGCCAGGGCTACGGCCCGGGCGACCTCCAGGGCCCGGTGGACGGGAAGCGGTCCCTTCTGGGAGAGTTCTTGAGCCAGCGTGTGTCCGGGCACCAGTTCCATGGCGATGTAGTAGGAACCGTTGGTCTTACCGGCATCGTAGACCCGGACCAGGTTGGGGTGATCCAGTCGGGCTGCGGCCCGGGCCTCGCGCAGGAAACGGGCGACGAACTCCTCCTGGTCAGCCAGTTGCGGGGGGAGAACCTTTATGGCCGCCGGTCGGCCCAGAGACAGGTGTTCACCCCGGAACACCACCCCCATGCCACCCCGGCCCAGTTCACCGGTAATGCGGTAGTTGCCGATCTGCTCGGGAGCCTCAGCGCGTTCGTCCACCTATTGCCCTCTATGGCTGCGTAGCAGCCTCTAAGGCAGGGGCCTCCGCAAGCAAACCGGTGCCTCCGCCCGGAGAATCGGAGCGAGCGTTCAGCCTTCGTAGCCGTAGGCTACTACGGCGAAGGGGCAAGCGACCGCAGAGGTCGTAGACCCGATCGATGCTCTCGGCCCTCCTCGTGGCGAGCCCTGCTACCGATTCCGGGCGGGCGACCCGCTGCTCTTGGCTACCTGGAAAGCCACCATAGTGAGGTCATCGGTCGGAGGACCGTAACCAGAGAACGTTCGCATCGCCTCGAGCACCCGCTCGACCAACTGTTGGGGGTTGTCAAGCGGACCTTGAGTAACCGCTTCTTCGGCGGCGTCCAGGAGGCGCTCCTCTCCGAAAATCACTCCGGCGCTGTTCATGGCGTCGGTGAGTCCGTCGGTGTAGGCCAACACGCAATCCCCGGCGTTGAGGGTGAGGGCCACCTCCTTGTGCGGTTCTTCAGGCATGACACCCAGGAGGGAGCCTTCCACCTCGCTGAAGAAGTAAGGCTCACCCGCACGCGGGCAGATCAGGGGCGGACAGTGGCCGGCGGTGGCCAGGACCGCGCGGCAAGCCCTCGGATGGATTTCCAGGCAGAGCAGCGAGGCGAAGATCCGCCCGTCGAACTGCCGCGCCATCGATTGGCTCAGTTCGACGAGAATCCGTCCTGGTCCCTTGCTGGCAGCGTGGTAACGAATATCCCGCATCAGTTGCATCATTATCAGCGCCGCCGAGATGCCCTTGCCCGAGACGTCGCCGATGGGCACCAGCCAGCGATCCTCATCCACGCGGACGAAGTCGTAAAAGTCGCCGCCCACTTCATAGGCGGTGCTGTAATGGGTGTAGAACGCCATTCCCGCTATGTCGGGTGTGCTGGTGGGAAGGCAGCTCCGCTGGATTTCGTTGGCCCGGCTCAGGTCCAGGTCCAGCCGTACCCGGGCCACCGCCGACCGGTGCAGGCGAATGTTGCCGGCCGCCAGGGCCACCGGACCGGCGATAGCGGTGGCCAACACCAGGTCTTCCCGCCGGAAGCGAGCGTCGGGGCGGTGGTTGTCCAGGTAGATGAGGCCGAGGAACTCGTCACGACAGACCAGGGGGACGCACAGGAAACTCCGAATACGCGCCCCCGCCACACTGGGACGGTCGCGGAAGCGGATGTCTCCCCGGACATCGGCGCAGAGCACCGCTTCCCGCTCCTGGGTCACCAAACGAAGGATGGTCTGGCTGAGGACCACTTCCCGGGCGGCCTGACCGCCTCGTCGGCGGACCGCCTGCGCGACAAGCTTGTCCCTGCCCTCCTCGGCCAGGGCCACCAGCGCCTGGGCCGCCTTGGGGAACATTTCCAGCAGACGACCGGCCACCCGTTCGGCCAGTTCCTCAGGGTCCAGCAGTTGCAGGAGTTCGGTGCTGACCTGGGAAACCAGGGCCAGCCGTTGCTGAACTCTGGTTGGGCCCAGTGGTGTCTCCGCCATCAGCAGACGGTGCTGCTCCACCTTGACCCGCTCGAGCACCGCGGCCGTGTCCCTGGCCCGACCGGTGGCCACCAGTTCCACCGAGGGTGCCGGCGCCTGCACGACGGCCTCGCTGAAGCGGAGCACCACCTGCCCCAACCTGATGCGATCGCCCTCCCGCAGTGGGCCCTCGGTGACGGGTCGGCGGTTCAGGTATGTGCCGTTGGTGCTTTGGCGATCCTCCAGGATGTAGGTCTCACCCTCTCGCCGGATGCGGGCGTGCTGTCGGCTTATGGTGGATAGTTCCAGAACGATGTCGCTGTCGGCGCCGCGGCCGATCGTCACCTCCTCTGCATCCAGGGGGAACGTCCGACCGACCTCTGGCCCTTTCTCCATTACCAGCATAGCCATTGGCTCACCTCAGGCCCCAAGGAGCACATTCCCTGCTCCCGCCTACTTTTTGCAGTCTACCGGTTGGACCACCAGATGGCAAGCCCCAGCCAGACCGCCAACACGCCCGCTACCGCCAGCCCCGCCAACCCCAGGGCGCTCACTCCGAACAGACGAGGCCCCAGATCTGCAGTGATGAGCAGCGTGGAGGACAGGAGCACTGCCGCCAGGGTGATGGCGGAAGCCAGACGGTTGCCGGTCCGTTCCAGCGTGTGGCCGAAGGGGTCCAAGCCCTGATGGCGGAACATGATTTGGAGCTGCCCGGCCACGGCCTTATCCAGGAGTTGGCGCAACTCCCGGGGAGCGCGCTGAGCCAGGTTGCCCAACTGCCAGAGGATGAACAGCAGGTTGCGACCAAGACGGGTGGGTGAGAGTTTCTCGGTGATGAG
Source organism: uncultured bacterium (assembly GCA_965372835.1). Classification (GTDB taxonomy): domain Bacteria; phylum Planctomycetota; class DG-23; order CBDVDV01; family CBDVDV01; genus CBDVDV01. The sequence goes on from CBDVDV010000027.1 coordinate 18,290, forward strand.
TTTCCGGATATAGGGTTTGAGCACTGAAGCCAGGTCAAACTGGGGGTCCAACTCTCTGGCCACTGCGGAGATGGTGGTCAGGGACTTGGCCATCAGGACGAAATCCCGAGGCAGGAAGACGTGGTGTCTCCGGGCCACGGCCATGAGTTCCTGGAACACCCGCATCTGGTCGATACGACCGAGGGGCGTCTCGAAGTACTTGTCCAACAGTTCGGCCATCTCTGTTCTGAGTTCCCGCACGTTGGTCTCGGCCGCCAGCACCCCCATGTCCATGTAGACCTCGATGATGACTTCGACTTCCCTGGCCGTTGCCGCGATCAGCGTCGTGGCCAACTGGGAGCGGAGTTCCCCGGAGAGGTGACCCACCTGGCCGAAATCCACGATGGACAACGTTCCTTCTTCGTCCACCAGGAGGTTGCCGCTATGGGGGTCGGCGTGAAACAGGCCGGTGACGAAGAACTGCTGCAGAAAGGCATCGGCCAGGGTGCGGGCCAACTCCTCACGGTCAACACCCATCCGCTCCAGGGCCTCCTCGTCGCCGAGGTTGTGACCGGCCAGCCGTTCCAGAACGAGGACACTGCTGGTGGTATACTCCCAGAAGACTCTCGGGGTTCGTACCCGCGGGTGCTCAGCAAAGTGCTCGTGGAACCGGGCCGTGGTCGAGGCCTCAGTGACGAAGTCCAGTTCACGCCGAACCGTTCGTCCGAACTCCTCCACGATGACTTGGGGGCGCAGCACCCGGACCTCGGACACGTGCTCTTCGGCCAGCCTGGCCAACTGGGTGAGCAGGTCGATGTCCGTGAGGATGACCTTCTCGATGCCCGGCCGCTTGACCTTGACCACCACCTCGTCGCCTTCCCCGGTGGTGGCGTGGTACACCTGGGCGATGGAGCCGGCGGCGAAAGGCTCGGCCGAGAACTCACTGAAAAGCACCTCGATCGGCGCTCCCAGCTCCTGCTCGACTGTGCCCCGGGCCAAGGCCGAGTCGAAAGGCTCCACCCGGTCCTGCAGCCGGCGCAGTTCCTGGATAAACACCGGGGGCAGCAGGTCGGGACGGTTGGCAAGCATCTGTCCGAACTTGACGAAGGTGGGTCCCAACTCCTGGAACATGTCGGCCAGCCGACGGGCCAGCGGCGCCTCATCCGGCTCCGGTACGGGAGGACCCCTAAAGCGCTTGGGCAGGGGCAGGAAGTGACCCAGTTGCAGGCGGTGCACCAGGTAGCCGAAGCCGTACTTGGCCAGCACCTGGAGGACCTGGCGAAGTCTGGTCAGGCTTCGGTACGTTCGGGCGATGCGGGAGATGTCCACCACAGAAGCGCTCCTCCCACCCCGCTTCGCCCCGCGAGACTCAACCTCCTGGGGCCAGGGCCTCACGGATGCGAAGCAGGCTCTCCAGCAGTGGCCGGACCTCCGCCAGCGCGAGCATGGTCGCCGAGTCGCTCAGCCCCTTCTCGGGCTCCGGGTGCACTTCCAGGAAAACCCCGTCGCACCCAGCGGCCACCGCGGCGCGGGCCAGCACGGGGGCCAGTGTGCGGTCGCCACCTGAGCGGTCCCCCGCCCCCCCCGGAAGCATGACACTGTGGGTGGCGTCAAAGAGCACCGGGCAGCCCAGTTGCTGCATCAGCGGGATGGCCCGCAGGTCACTGACCAGGTTGTTGTAGCCGAATGAGGTCCCCCGTTCGGTGAGGATGACCTGGTCATTGCCGACGGCCTCGGCCTTTTCGACCGCCAGGCGCATGTCCCAGGGAGCCATGAACTGGCCCTTCTTGATGTTGAGTGGCTTACCGGTGCGAGCCGCGGCCTGGATCAGGTCCGTCTGCCGACAGAGGAAGGCCGGTATCTGGAGGACGTCGAGCACCGACGCAGCCGGCTCGGCCTCGCCTGAAGTGTGGATGTCCGAAAGCACCGCCACCCCCGTCTCCGCCTTCACCCGAGACAGGGTCTCCAGCCCCCGCTCCAGCCCGGGACCCCGGAATGACGAGACCGAAGAGCGGTTGGCCTTGTCGTAACTGGCCTTGAAGATGTAGGGGATGTCCAGCGCCGCAGTTATCTCCCGCAGCCTCCCGGCCACCTCCAGGCACAAGGCTTCACTCTCGATGACGCAGGGCCCCGCCACCAGGACCAGCGGGTGGCCCTGCCCTATCCGTGTGTCTCCGACAGTGACGACGCAGTCCGGCATGGTCTGGTCTTTCGTCGGTACAATTCTCCCAGGGACGGACTTATAACCGTTCCCCGCACCCCATGCCACAAAAAAGCCCTGCGGCCCACTGCACCGGACCGCCACCGCCGCGCCCCTCCCCCTTTGCCGCACCGGACACTGCCGGCCCCGGTCGGCTTGCCGATGCTCGCGGCGGCTCCCGCCGGACAAGAGACCCGATTGCCCGACCACCGGCGTTGGCACGATAGTTGCCCTTTGTGTGCTGGAGAAAGCCGCACGCCGGGGCACATCATTGTACGTCGAGCGATGCCGAGGCGGGAGGCGGTGCCATTGTGGGGGGGGCGCGGCTCGCTGCCCCGCCCTCGGCATCTACTCGCGGCGTTGGTGGCCGCGCTCTGGGTAGCGCATTGCGCCTGTTAGAGGCGTATTGCGCCATCAGGGGTGTTGTTCCTGGGCCGTCCGAAGGGTGAATGTGTCGGCGTCGGCGGTAATTGTTAGCGGGCGGCCGAGAAGGAGAGAAAAGGTGTCGCTCGTGGGCCTGGGACGGGGAGTTTCCCGGCGGCACCTGCCGTCGGCTGAGGGTGCTCACCGGTTCTGGCCCGGAGGTGTTTCTGCTTGCGTCGGGTCGAGCGGCCCGGTATGCTCGTCGGTGGTAGCCCCCAGGTGAGGCGTGGGAGCATGAGCGTATTCAAACGACTTTCCGACATAATCTCGGCTAACATTCACCACCTGCTTGACCGCTGTGAAGACCCGGAGAAGATGTGTAAGCAGGTGGTGCGGGAGTTGGAGAGCAACCTGGGCCAGGTTCGCCAGGCCGTAGTCAAAGCCATGGCCAGCGAGCGGCAACTGCGCCGGGGTCTGGATCAGAACCGCGACATTGCCGTCGAATGGTCGGAACGGGCCGAGCAGGCCCTGCGGGACGGCGACGAAGCCCTCACTCGTCGGGCCCTGCGTCAGAAGGTCGAACACCAGCGGGCTGCTGATCGCCTCCAGAGCCAGTGGGAGCAGGCGGCAGCGAGTGCCGAGGAACTGCGCTCACAACTGGTCATTCTCGAACAAAAACTTCGAGAGGCCCGTCGCTACCGCGACATGCTCATCGCCCGGCAGCGGGCCGCAGAGGCCAAACGGCGGGTAGTCCGGTCGCAGGCTACTTTGTCGTCCTTCGAGGACCGGTTCCAGCAGTTGGGGCGAATGGCCGAGGTGGTCCAACGGCTGGAGTTGGAAGTGGCCGCCGAGGCCGAACTCCGCACCGAGGCGGAGGCCGTCGCCGATCAGTTCAAGACGCGCGAAGAAGAGGCCCAGGTCGAAGCCGAGTTGAAAGCACTACGCCGACGCCTCTGCGAAGCGCCGCCTCCTCAGAGCGCCGACGGGTAGCGTTGCGAGATTCACGCCTTCTCTTCTCTCGCCTGCTGAGCAGCGCCCCGCCATGAGCGCCCTTGCCTCGCCGCCACTTTCGTGGCAGGATGGTGTCCACGTGATGGTCGTCGCGCTCCGGGGTAGGGCACGCGGATGAGCGAGTCTGAGGTCAACGAGCAGGGGAGTCTGCCCCCCGGCCACCGGCTGGGCAAGTACGCTCTCCAACGCCAGTTGGGTCGGGGCGCCATGGGGGTCGTGTACCTGGCGGTGCAGGAGAACCTGAACCGGCAGGTGGCTCTCAAGATCTGTCCCGTCTCCGCCGACCGGGTCAGCCGATTTCGTCGAGAGGCCCTGGCGGTGGCCCGTCTGAATCACCCCCACATCGTCCAGGTTTACGACGTGGAACAGGTGGACGACCTCCACGTCATCGTCTTTGAGTACCTGCCCGGGGGAAGCCTGCGCCGTCGGCTCACCAGTCGCGGTCGTCTGTCCCTTGCTGAGGCCTTTCGGGTGGCTGACGAGGTGGCCGGCGCCCTGGAAGCAGCCCACCGTCGGGACATCATCCACCGTGACGTGAAGCCCTCTAACATCCTTTTTGACGAAGAGGGCCGGGCCAAGTTGGCCGACTTCGGTATCGCCCTGCTTTCAGAGGGCGACTCTCCACCGGGGGGTCAGCCCGGCGAGGCCGCCGACTTCGCCGGCACCGTGCGCTACGCTGCCCCCGAGCAGTTGAGAGGCGGGCCGCTGGACGGTCGCACCGACCTTTACGCCCTGGCCGTCGTCCTTTTCGAAATGTTGGTGGGAGAACCCGCTTTCCCAAGCGACAGCCCGGAGGAACTGGCCCGGGCTGTCCTTTTGCAGCCTCCACCCCGACTGTCGCAACGGAGCCCCCAGTGGCCCGAACTGGACCTCAAAGCCCAGGCCACCTTTCTTGCCGAGGCTCAGGTCTTCTTCGACCAGGCCCTGGCAAAAGCCCCCGAGCAGCGCTTCTCCGACGCCCGATGGTTCCGCCAGGGGCTTCGTCGAGTGTCCGACTTCATCGGGGTAAGGTTGCCTGAACTTCCCCCTGCGGTCAGCCCGGCCGTGGGGCCGGAGTTGGAGGCCGGCGTGGGGGAGGCACGCGCCGGGTTGATGACGGCCACCACGCTGGGTTTTTCGTTTCTGGTGCTTGAGCGTGTGCCCTGGCGCGGAGGGCTCTGGGACCGGCTGCGTGGGGTGGCCCGGGCTCACGCTATGGGTGTGGCCGAGCGGTTTCAGGATTCGGCGGCTCGTCGGCGACTCTCCGTGGCGCTGGCCCGACTCAGGGTCCGGGCCCTGGAGCGGGAACTGACTCAGGTTGAGGCCCGAGCCCAGCGACTCCGGGCCTATGCGGAGCGGGAACGTGGGCGGGCCGACGACTGGCGGGAGCGGGCCTCCCAGGGCATTGCCCGCGTTGACGAAGCCGGCGCCCGGCTCGCGGCCATGCGAGAAGCCGACGCCCGGGAAGCAGCCCGCAACTACGACGAGCAGGCCGAAAGTCAGGGCGCCCGGTCCCTGGCCCTCCGCGGAGCCGTCGACCAGGCCCGCCGGGAGCTTGACGAAGCGCAAAGCCTCTGGGACCTGGCTGCGAGCCGATATGACCGCGCCCGCCAGGCGCGCGGTCTTGGGCGCCTTTGGCATCTTCGGTGGGGGCGGGTAGTTGGGGTATTGGTACTGGCTGTCGTCCTCTGGACGGTCTGGCAGTTGGTGTGGCCCGGGCGGATATCCGAAGAGGCGCCCGGTCTGAGAACGTCGCTCTTGCCGAGTGCCTTCACACCGGTGGGTACGATGGCCGAGGCGCGGAAAGAGCACACGGCGACGTTGCTTGCCGATGGGCGGGTGTTGGTGGTGGGCGGCTGTAGCGCCCAGGGGCGAGCCACCGGTATGAGCGAGACGTACGATCCGAGCGGTCGGCGGTTCCTGCTCGGCCCCGGACTGCTCACGCCGCGGTTCAATCACACCGCCACCCGCCTGAACGACGGTTCCGTACTCATCGTAGGCGGTGAGGTCCACTCCCAGCGTAGCGATGCCCTGGCCTCGGCTGAGCGCTTGGTTCCGGACCAGGGGGCGGTGGCGACCGGGTCGCTCACCCACGCTCGGTGCCGCCACGCGGCCGTCCGGCTTCGCGACGGGACCGTCCTGGTGCTGGGCGGCCAGGACGCGCGAAGTAGGGTGTTGGCCTCGGTAGAGCGCTATCTCCCTGAGGAGGAACGCTTCGAGCCCGCGCCTCCGCTCCGGGTACCGCGCAAGGACGCCTCGGTGGTGCTCCTGGCCGATGGCTCCGTACTGGTGGTGGGTGGTGATGACGACGAGATGCAGCCGTTGGCGTCGGTCGAGTTGCTGCGGTCCGGTGCTCAGGAGTGGGAGCAGGTTGGCCCGCTGGCGGAGGCCCGGTACGAAGCGACGGTTACGCTGCTGGGCGACGGTCGGGTGCTGGTTGTCGGCGGTGGGCGCTCGCCCCGGCATCGGTTGGCTTCCATCGAACTCTTCGACCCGGGTGAGGGACGGAGCCGAGTGGTGGGTAGACTCCGCTACCCACGCCGGGTGCACACGGCCACGCGATTTATCGCGGACGGCCGGGAGATGGTGTTGGTGGTCGGTGGAGCCGGGGGGACGGAAGGGGCGTCTTCGGAAATGATCGTTCGCCAGGAGGCAGGTGGGAAGGAGACCTGGCAGGCGGAACCGGGCCCCAGCCTATGCACCCCGCGGATGAACCACGGGGCGGTGCTGCTCCCGGGCGAAGGGCTCCTGGCCATCGGGGGATACGATCCGGTAGCCAAGGCGCCCCTGAAGTCAGTGGAACTCCTTCCCCTGACCTGGGATGATGAGGGCGTTCCAGGAGCCACTCGCTGAGGAGGAACACGATGGGCGTACTGACTGAGATAGGATCTGCGACGGGCTCGTTCCTGGATGGCCTCTTCAGCCTGGATCGCTTTGGGCGAGCCGGGCGGCGAGTGGGCGTCGTGGGCGACGCCCTGGTGGGCGGGATGCTGGCCCTCACCGCGCTGGGCCTGCGCGCTGTGGGGCGAACGGTACCGGCGCTGCTGCGACGGAGCGCGCGCGCTGCTCGGGAACTCCGGGCCGCCGACCTTTTGGCTTTGGGCATCACGGCGGCGGCTGCGGCGCTCCTTATCCGGTCGAAGGTCTGGCAACTGCTGACCGTGGGCGGGCTCCTGGTGCTGGCAGGCTTCCTTCGCCGGAGGAAAGAAGAGGAGCAGCGCCGGCTCGTTGAACTGCTGGTCACGATGGACGGTGACCGCCGACGGGCTTTCATCGAGGCCGCCAATCGGGGGGACATGGTCCGGGCGAAGGAAGTGCTTGCCGGCGCAACCTGAGGGCGGCCTGCCGATTCCAAGTGGGCTGGAGCCTACTCTACGTACACCTGGGAGAGGTCGGCAAAGCGCTCGGAGATGAGGAGGTTGATGTTCTTCAGGAGAGCCAGGCGGTTGTTCCGCAGTGCCTCCTCTTCCACATTGACGAAGACCTTGTCGAAGAACACGTGCAGGGGTCCGGCAAAGGTCCGGGTGAAGGTCTCCGCAGCCTCGACGTAGTTTCGCTCTGCGATCAAGTTCTTGACGGTTTCAGAGGTGTCCTCATACAGTTTCCACAGTTTCTGCTCTTCTGCTTCCTGAAGCAGGTTCTCGTCGACCCGGAGCGTCCCCGTGTAGTCGCGAGTGATATTGTGAGTACGCTCGACGGCCTTCACCAGGTCGCGCCAACTCGGTTCCGGCGCGAGCACCTCAAGCGCCTCCAGCCTCTGGACCACGTCAGTTACATCATCGTACCCTGAAGCGAGGACAGCCCTGACGAGTTCCAGGTCGTGGCTCTGCTCCAAGAGCAGGTTAGTGAGTCGGTCGCGGAAGAACGATAGGAGATCGGAGAGCACCTGGTCGGTCGGCCGGTCAGCCTTCTCAGTGAAGGGTTCAAGGGCCTGAGTCAGAACCTGCCTCAGAGACAGCGGTAGTTCTTTCTCGATGAGGATACGTAGCACGCCAAGCGCTGCGCGGCGCAGCGCGTAGGGATCGCCGCTTCCCGTAGGAACCAGTCCCACGGCGAAACAGCCTGCAAGCGTATCCAGCCTGTCGGCCAGGGCCAACACCGCCCCCGCATCGGTGGCCGGCACCGGGTCTTCGCCCCGACGAGGGAGGTACTGCTCGCCGATGGCCAGGCAGGCCGCCTCGGGCTCACCGTCCGCGCGAGCGTACTCCCGCCCCATGACGCCCTGGAGTTCGGGGAATTCGGTAACCATCTCGGTGGTAAGGTCGGCCTTCGCCAGCAGAGCAGCCCGGCCGACGGCGCTCTGGAGGCCCTCCTCGAGATTCATCTGTGCGGCCAGGGTCTCGGCCAAGCCGACGAGCCGATCGGTCTTTTCACGATAGGAACCTAACTGCTCCTGGAACATTAGTTGCTCCAGTTCAGCCAGGCGCTCCCTGAGCGGCCGCGCGAGGTCTTCGTTGTAGAAGAACTTGGCGTCAAAGAGACGGGCTACGAGGACCCGTTCGTTACCGGCGCGCACGGCGTCGTCGGCTTCGGACGGACGGTTGCTGGCCAGCAGGAAGCGCGCCACCAGCCCGCCCTCCGCATCGTGCACGGGGAAGTAGCGCTGGTGGTTTTTCATGGCGGCTTCCAACACTTCGCCGGGAAGGTTGAGGAATTCCTCCGGGAAACTGCCCTCCACTACGTTGACCAGTTCCACCATGAAGGTCACCTCGTCCAAGAGTTCCTCTTCTGCGAACTGCCCGCCGTGGCGCGAGGTGGCCTCCTCAAGTGCCCGCCGGAGTCCGGCCCGACGCCGGCGCCCATCGGCGATGACCCCCGCCCTCTCCAGGCGTTGGAGATAGAGGTCGAGGTCGGCGCGCTCCAGAGCAATCTCGTCGGGGGCCAGGAAAGGGTGCCCGCGGGTGGTGCGCCCGGCCCGCAGCCCAGCCACCTCGAGTGGGAGCACGTCTTCATCCAGCAAAGCCAGGAGGTAACGGATGGGCCGGGCAAAACGGAAGCCGGGCGTCCGCCAATACATGGACTTGGGGAAAGACAGTCCACCGATGACCGCGGGCAGGACCTCAAGGAGCACGTCGGCGGCGGGTCGGCCGGGTGTGCGTTTGATGGCGCAGAGGTAGCGACCCCGCTCCGTGTCCCGCACCTCCAGGTCGTCCACCGCCACCGCCTGGGAGCGGGCGAAGCCGAGGGCTGACTTGGTCGGCTTACCGGCATTGTCAAAAGCGACCTGCGCCGGGGGGCCGAGGACCAGTCTCTCGCGGGGTGGCTGCGCCTCGGGGAGACCGGTCGCGAACACGGTCAGCCGACGGTGTGTGCCGAGGGTGGTCACCTCGGGGCGTTGGCCAAGGGCTTCGGCGAGCGCTGAACCGAGCCCCTCGCACAGTTGCTCCAGCGCCGGCGGGACGAACCGTGCAGGCAGTTCTTCAGTTCCGATCTCAAGGAGCAGGTCGGGCATCCCTAATGCCTTTCCTCGTGTGGCAATCGAAAGCGTGAACTGACACTCTACGGACAGCGCCGACGGCTGTCAAGGTCGCGTGGCGGGAGGACGCGGAATCAGGGAGAGAAAAGGGTTGCAAGACCGAGGGGATTGGGGTATGAGTTGTGGCGGTGTCGCCGGTGCGCGCTGCTGAGGCGGGCGCAGGGACAGCGAGGCCAAGTGGGGCCTGTCCGAATGGGAGGAGTGGGCATGGCTGAGCGGGAGCGAATGAGCAAGAGTGTAAAGAAGGACGGTGTCGTGGTGATCAGTTTGCTGGCAACCCACGTGGGCATCGACACCGAGCACCAGCTCCGCGAGGAGCTCCAGGAGTACATCCAGGACGAGCAGCAGCCCCAGGTTCTGCTCGACTTGTCCGGTGTCAGTTACGTCTCCAGTGGTCCACTGGGGGTGCTGACGGCGATCGAGCGCGATGTTTCCGGGCGCGAGGGCAGGCTGGTCTTTTGTTCGGTGAGCGCGTATGTGTTGGAAACCTTCCGGGCCGCGGGGCTCTTGCGGCTTTTCACCGTATACGAGACCTGCGAGGAGGCCCTGGACAGTTTTGGCCAGTCTTCCGGCAGCACCGTCTCTTCTTGAGAGTACTCTTCGGGGACGAGGCCCTTTCCGGAGCCGCCGGTGGTGATAGCGGCGGGCATGGCTTGTGGGCCACTTGAGAAAGAGGGGGCAAGTCTGAGGAGGAGAGCGTGAACGACCAATCGAAAGAAGGGACCGCATCGTCGCCGGAGGACCGCCGCGATGGTCCCCGGAAGGAGGTGAGCCTCCCCATCCTCCTCTCAGCCGACGAGCGCACCCTGACCGAAGGCACGGTCATCAACCTGTCCAAACGGGGGGTCTTTCTCATTACCGAAGTGGGCGACGTCAAGATGGGCGACGTTGTCAACGTCAAACTCCAGCTCGGCAAAGGGGAGAAGGAGGGGGAAGGAAAGGTTATAGAGGCACAAGCCCGCGTGGTACGGGTGCAAGAGCTCTCCGGCCTGGCCCTCTTCCTTTCCAAAGACCTGGAGGTGGAGCTGAAAGCGGACCCGTCCGAATAGAGCCTACCTGGCGCAGGTTCGGGAGTGGGCCTGCGTTGGAAGGTGCTGGCCTGCTCGCGTTTCTCGGTCTGCCTCGATTCTCGTATCGCCCTCTTACCCCGTCCTCCTGGCGGATATCCTGGCCCCAGACACCCAGAGCGCTGTGGGGGGACATCGCAGGAGAGAAGTCCGGAGAGGGCATAGG
>CBDVDV010000028.1:0-28420 GCA_965372835.1 uncultured bacterium
GAGGGCCACGTAGTCCACCGGTGCGGTGCCGTGCACGCAGACCTCAATGGTCGGCAGTCGCCGGGTCTTGAGCGCCGAGCCCATCATTCGGCCGTTGATGGTGAAGGAGACGATGATACGAGGGGCACTGGTCGCGTAGACCCGCCGATCCCAGAAGGCCTGCCAGACCGCTTCGCGCGTGAGTTCTTTGCACAATACCGCCGTCAGGGCGCTCGCTACGGAGTAGGGACGCTTGGGAATCCCGTACTTGTCGCTCGCCCCAAGCATCAGCCGACCGTGACGGGCCCAGAGGTCGTAGCCCGGTCGGCCCATGTGCCCGTCGCTCATCCCCACGAAGCCCATCCTGCAGCCCGCAGCAAGCGCGCGCTGACCCAGCCACTCGAAGTGCCCGTGCATGGAGGCTACCTCGACCAGCCGTTGGGTGTGAGGGTCGTAGAAGTCGAAGTCGGCGATGCGACCGCCCACGTGGGGAATAACGAGAGCCTGGTCGCGACGAAGCCTGCGGGCCATCTCCTCCATTGTCGGAGCGATGACCAGCGGGTGCTCATCATCGAGGAAGAAGACGCACTGGTCGCCGTGGGCTGCGTAACTCGCGCGTGGGGAGTACTCATACCCCAGGAAGGTCACAAACCGGCCGGGCTGGTTGTACTTTCGGGCCAGGGTCTGCATCTCGGGCCAGAAGACCCGTCCGCGGGTGTGGGGAGGTGCGTTGGTGATGTGCTCGGCGAGTCCGCAGATGTCGAGCCGAGCGACGTCCCGGCCGAAAAGATAGGACTCCTCAGGGGTGCCGGTGCCATCGCACCAGTCGGTGTGATTGTGCATGTCGGCCCAGAAGATGCGATAGGGCGGCTCCCCCTCGGTGACGATGGTAGGATTACCTGTGGCTTTGACCCGTCCGCGAGGACCCGCCTGCATCCTGACGCGCACCACGCCAGGCTGCCGATAGCGCGCATTCACCTCTTTGATAGCGACGCCCTTGGCCTTGAAGGTCGTCTCCCCAGCCACGGCAGTCTTGGCGCCGACCGCGGAGAGTTTGGCCTGCGAGCCACAGTCGTGGACCACGTTGGCGCTCGCATCTTCGATGCGTAACTGGACCCTGGCCCGCTCACCCACCGAAGCCACCGAGGGCGCCACCACCACCGCCCGCGCGGGCCTCTCAGCGACAACTGTCACCGCCAGGAACTCAGGCAGTTTCACAAAGGCGCCGATGCCATCAGCGTCCACCAGAACGTCAAACCGACAGGGCCCTTGCGTGAAGGTGGGCACCGCAGCGGGCGGGCCACCTGCGGACGTGTCCCCCACGCAGAAGAAGACCTCGTCGCCCGGTTCCAGGTACCCCTCCTCTACCCGGATGATGCAGGTGTGCAGCGTCTTGTAGTAAGAGGCCAGGTCCTCCAGGACAACCGTGGCTTTGCCCGTGGTGGCGACGGTGGTGTAGTCCTCACCTTTCGGATCATCGCTCTGCTTGACCATCCCCAGCCAGAACTTCTGCGCATGGCGGCAGACCTTGATGCGGGCGCCCTTGGCCAGAGGTGCCCGACCCACCGTGTAGGTGATGCTCCAGGTGCCCCGGCTACCGGCGACGACGGAGATGTCCGTGCCTTCAATCCGACGGACCACCTTGAACGGGCTGTCGGAGTCTTTCCGTTTCTGCTCCTCAAAGGTGATAGCCGCGTGGCCGAGCGAGTGCGTCGGCAGCGGCTCAATCGGATTCTTGGCCATCGATCCTCCCTCTTTCCGCTTTGCTTTGATGTGTCAGCGGGTGTCGTGCCAGCGGTTCTGTCCCGGAACGATGCCGACGACCTCATCTCCGGTGACGTAGGCGCCACAGACAGGCCCGTAAGGGCTGCCGGTGACGTCCCTGGGATTACCCCGTCTCTTGAAGTCCTCGGGTCTCGACCCAGTCAGATTGACAAAGACGGGGTCCTTGCACACCGAGTGCTGGTCCCTGCCCGAGTACTTGCGCCAATCCTCCAGGTCCGAGGCCCTGGCGCGGTACTGGTGCAGCCATTTGGTGTCGCCGACCACCGAGAAGAAGAGGTTGTAGTCAGAATGCAGTTTGCTCCACGGCTCAGTTTGGAGGTCGTAGAACTTCTGGTCCGGCTGCGAATGATAATAGAGGTTGTTGTAGAGGTTGATGGGGCCATTCTGCCAATCGGCGACGTCGCCCGACGTTGCGCCTTTGCCACGACAGTTTATGAACGTGTTGTTGTAGGCGACGGTGGAGATGCGGGCGGGGCCGTCCCAGAGGATTCCGGTGGGTTTGTCATGGAAGATGTTGTTGTGGATGCGGATGTGGTCCACGTGTCTGGCCTGGTTCATCCCCGACACCCCACACCAGGAGGGAGAAAGCGAACTGGGGCCGAAGAAGTTGTACCTGATGATGACGTCCCTGCCCTGCTGGTTCTTGCAGTCCTTGACGCGGATGTCTCCGCCGACGTTGTCGTAGAACTCGTTGTGCTCGATGGTGAAACTGGCCCAGTAGCACATCACTGCAGAGCCGTTCAGCGGATGCTCCCCCCAGCAACTGTGGTGAATCCGGTTGTTTCGGATCACGACATTGTAAACGCCGGGCTCCGCTCCCGCGCCGTAGCCGTTGGCCACCACGACGTTGCCCTGGTTCATGTGGGGACCGCCTCCACCCAGGTCACAGCCCTGGAGGGTGACGTCGTGGCGGGCGATGACCACCTGACCGTAGGTCTTGAAACCGACCAGGTCTACGTAGGAGCCGTGAACGCTGATGGCCGGATTGGGATAGTAATGAGAGGAGTTCTTGAAGGTGGTGTCATCCGGGTCGGGGTTGTAGGCGCTCACCCCCGGGCTGGCCTGGATGACGACCCGCTCGTCCTTGTAAGCGCTGACCAGTTTTCGCTTCCCGGGCGTGCCGCTGGCGGTGATGGCCAGCGCGCCCGTCCAGTAGTTGACCCGGTGACCGTGGACTTCGATGTACTTGCCTACCGAGTCCCGCGAGTAGGTGCCGGCGCGGACGTACAAGACGTCGGCATTGGCGAGGGCCTGAGCCGCCTCGTCGATCTTGGTGAACACCATGTGGGAACCGGTCCCGCAGGTCCGGGTCTCCGGATCGTAAGTCGCTGAGCCGTTGACCACCCCCGGGTGGTTGTCCAGGAAAACGGTCTGGGCGGAGGCGGTCGCTGACACGAGCAGCAGAGCCACGAAGGCTCGCAGCAGCATCACGCGCCTCCTTTGCTTCCCTCCCAGCGCCACCGCCCGCCAGGGGGCACGCTTCACCAACGTCCCCCGACGGCGGCCCGGGGGAGCCGTCTCACTCCAGGGGAAGGTCGTACGGATTGGGGAACCTGGAGCCGTCCACCACCTCCCAGGGCCCCCAGCAGATGTACTGTGTCTTATCGTTCGATTTGTTCTTGTTGCCTCCCAGTTGGATGGCCCTGGCCGGCCGCGCGACCTGCCCCTCCTCACCCACCGTCTTGATACCGAAGAAATTCCAGGGCAACTCCACAGTCTTGCCGCCTTGCGTCAGTTGACGTCGGTAGAAGCGGTTGACGTAGACGTTCGGGCCGGTGACCTCCCGGTGCACCACGTACTCGTACCACTCGCCGTCGGTGAACTCGCCCGTGACCCGCTCGCCCCAGCGGTGGGTTCCGAACGACTCCTCGTGCTCTCGGCGGAAGCCGCCCTGGAGGTTCGTGTAGATGTACTGCGTCCGGTGGGCGAACTCGATGCCGGTGCGCCCGTCAGCCTTGTGGAAGAGCAAGAAGAAGAGCTTGTAGGCCGGGTTGGCTTGGCGGGGAGAGGAGCCCTCAGCCGTCCAACCCGGTGAAAAACGCACGCGAAAACGCACCCAGACGTTATCCAGAGGCTCGGAGAACTTCTGCGTCAAGAAGAAGGTGCGCCCACCTCTGGGGTTGGTTTCAGGGTCTTGCTTCGGTTGGGTCATGCGCACAACCTGCTTGAAGGTCGGGTCGGGAACCAGGCTGATGTACCTCTTCCACTCCCGTTTCTCGGGAGTCCTGGTGAAGTTCCACCACTGGCGCCTGGCGAAGAGCGCCTCGTCGTCAGCGTAGGACTGCCAGTCGTCTCCGTAGGCGGGAACATACCCGGCGTCGGGAACCAGCGGTCGTAGCCCCTCCCCGGACGCCTCGCAGACCCGACCGACCAGCACGAGTAACAGCAGCCAACGAGCCAGATGCTTCCCCCAGCGTTTCATCCTCGCCCCTCCAGGGCGACGAAGCCCTTCGGTCGCCGACGCGCCAAAACCCCGGTGGCGACAGCGCGCGGGAGAAGTCCCCTTCGGCCGGACCGCCGCCCTCCCTGCTGGTCGGCGCTGCCCGCGCCGATCGGCCAGGAGTATAGCGAACGGACAGACGAGCGTCAAAACCCCTCTTGCCTTAGGCGTGGGGCTCAGGCATAAGGGAAGACCGAGAGTACCATCGACTGTTGGACGAAAGGAGCAGACCATGCCGGCACTGCGAATCTGGGCGCTACTGGCTGTCCTGGTGTTCGCTGCGGAGGTGGTTCAGGCGGAGGTCCTCTTCCAGGAGGATTTCGAAGGCGTGAAGACCAAGGAGGACCTGCTGGCCCGCGGGTTCCAGGACATCGCCAAATGGGGTAGGGACCAGAGTCTCTCCATCGCCGGTGAGCCCGAGGTGACACCCAGGACCGGGGAGGCCTGCCTCAGAATCTACTACCCGAAGTGGAGCCACGGTGGCTGGATGCACAAGAAGTTCAAAGAGGTCCCCGAGGTGTACTGCCGCTACTACCGTCTCTTCCCCGAGGGGTGGGAGTGGCCCAGGGGGTACGGCCCTCACGATACCCTCCTTTATGCCGGCTCCCGTGGCGCACCGACGGACACGGACCTTTCCATCTACCTCGACTTCTGGAAGTCGGCTGACACCTTCGTCCGCGTGGCCACGGCCAGGCAGAAGTGGGGTTACGGCGGCTACGCGGAGGTGCTGCGCAAGTACGGTGGCGTTGGCAACCGGGTGGTCTTCAACGTCGCCCGGCCGGACAAGGTGGAACCGGGCAAGTGGCACTGCGTCGAGTATGCCTGCACCCTCTCCGACCCGGGAAAGGAGAACGGACGCCTCCGGCTCTGGGTCAACGGCAAACTGTGCTGCGATCTGGAGGGGCTGCCGCTGGTCGACGAGAACCACGCAGGCATCCGCTTCAACGACTGGATGCTTGGCCCCTACTTCCACGGCGGCAGCCATAAGGAGCAGTGGAACTACCTGGACAGCCTGGTCGTCGCCACCGAGTATATCGGCACCATCGAGCAGGCGGGCAACCAGCCACCACGAGCACGCTTCACCTGCGAGCGCGACTGGGGCAGCATGACGGCACGCCTTGACGCCTCCCGGAGCGCAGACCCCGACGGTGAGATAGCCGAGAACTCCTGGGACTTCGGCGACGGGCAGTCGGGATCGGGCAAGACGGCCTCTCACACCTACACTCAGCCGGGGGACTACACCGTGAGCCTTGCCGTCAAGGACGAGGGCGGCGAAACCCACTCGGCCACGCTCGACATCAGCGTCGGCACCACCGTCGGCAGCGGAAACGGCCTCGAGGCCGAGTACTACGACGGTGAGGAACTCAAAGGTAGGCCGACCGTCAGGACCGCCAGGCAAATCGCCTTTCAGCGGCGGGGATGGGCAGGCCGGTTCCTGTGGGGCGGGGTGGGCGATAAGCAGGGCGACAACTACTCCTGCCGATGGACCGGGTACCTCCAGCCGGTGACGTCCGAGGAGTACACCCTCACCTACGAAGTGAACGACGGCGGCCGGGTCTGGTTTGACGGGAAACTCATCATCGACGCCTGGGACAAACCGCAAACCGCCTCGGCCTCGGTCGGGAAACTCCAAGCCGGGAAGAAGTACTCCATCCGCATCGAGCACCACAAAGGCACCTACGAAGCCAGCCGCGACTGGAAGGCAACACTCTTCTGGGAAACGCCAACCATCGAGAAGACCCTGGTACCACCCACGGCCCTCTATCTTCCACAAGGGTCCACGGCGCCATAAGGGTGAAGTTGACGTGGCTCAGGAACCGGGTGCCCCGGAGCTCCCTCTGCAGGAGCGAGCGTGAGGGTCCGCGCTGAATAGAACAGCAGAAAGAAGGACGACCGCCAGTGAGAGTCAAAGGCCAGGTTGCTTACCACCACTCCTGTCTGGACGATGAGTTGCAGCCCATCGCCCTCTGCGCCAGCGACGATGGCTCAGAGCCCATGCCACTGATTGTCGAACTGAGTCCCGGCTCCATTGCCGACTTGCCCAACTCGGTCCAACGATGCGAACGGCTTGTCCGCTGGGCCGCAGAAGGAAACCAACGCTGCCTGGTCATCAAGCCAGGGCAGCGGGGGCCGGGCTCTGTGAGCCAGGGCCCCGGCGAAGTCGACGTGCTCGAGTCCATTGACTGGGCCTGCGAACACTTCCCCGTTGATCGCGACCGCATGAGCCTCGTCGGCGGCTCCATGGGTGGCGCCGCCACCTGGTACATGGCCTCGCACTATCCCGACCTGTTCGCCGCGGCCGCTCCCTTCTGCGGGTACGGCGACTACCAGCTCTGGGTCAAGCCCGGGGGCCATATCATGCGGACCCAGGAGTGGGAACGATTCTCCTGGCAAAGTCGCGGCGTCGCCTACCGGGTCGAGAACCTCACCAACATGGCCCTCTGGATCACTCACGGTGAGTGGGATATCAGTATCGGCGGGGGAGTGCCCGTCCAACACTCCAGGCAGATCTCGGAGCGCCTTGCCGCGCTCGGTGTGGACCACAAGTACACGGAAGTGCCCCAGTGCGGCCATGGCTGCATGACCGAGGACACCGGACCTCCCGTGATAGAGTGGCTGTGCCGACAGTGCCGGAAGAGCCCTCCGGAAGAGGTCCACCTCGTGGCCCACACGCTCCGGCACAATCGCTCGTTCTGGGTGAGCATTGACCGGTTCGAGGGATACGGCCGACCCGCCCGCGTGGAAGCGCGGTTCGAAGGTGGCACGGTCACGGTCACCACCGACAACGTCGGCCGACTCTCGCTGGGACCTGTCCCCGCCCTCACGGACGCCGTGCTCACGGTCGACTCTGTGGTCCTGAAAGCCCTTGATCTGTCCGACTCCTTTCAGAGTTTTGAGAAAGTCGACGGAGTCTGGCAGGCCGCTGGCCCGGAAGTAGGTGGCACGAAACGCCCTGGCGTTTCCGGCCCCATCGGCGACCTTTTCTTTGCCCCTCAGCGGTTCGTCTTCGGCACCGGCGGGAGTGACCGGGAGAAGTTCCTGCTCGGCTGGCTAAAGGGCCACCTGCCGGGGTTCTTCCGAAAGTTCAACGGCGGGGTGCATCGCGGCGTCTTTGCCGGCGAGAGTTGGTATCAACTCCCCGTGGTTATGGACGACGAGATCGAGGACGAAGATGTCCGCGGGAGTAACCTGGTGCTCTACGGATCGTTCGAGTCCAATGCGGTCCTGCGCCGTTTCCGCGACCATCTTCCCGTCGACGTCCGTGCCCGGGGGGTGGAGATCGCCGGCCGGGCGTTCGAGGGTGAACACCTCGGTTTCATGTGCCTGTTCCCGCATCCGGAGAACCCGGATCGTTACCTGGCCATGGTCAGTGGCACCAGCCCCGAGGCCGTCGCCGGGTGCAGCCACCTGAACCTCCAACTCCTCCCCGATTACGTGGTTTGGCAGGGGGCCGAGACCTGGTGGGGATTCTTCGACAATGACTGGCGATAGCCTTGTGAATGGCTGGACGTCGATCCTGACAACTTAACGGGCACCGGGGATGCACCGCGAGGACATAAGTAGCGACGTCGGTCGCGGACGGATTGAACTGCAGGACCCGGTCGTGGCCGGGACCGGGGGGACCTGGCGCATCATCTACACTGCGGGGCCGAGGGGTGTGGCCGTGGGCGGCCGGGTGCGCATCACCATCCCCCACGGCTTCACCGCCCCGCAAGTATCGGCCTTCTTCGACCCGGGCTTCACCACGGTGGAGACGGACGCTGCCGGGGTGGAACTCTCGCTCCAGGTCAACCCCATGATCTTCTGCCGACTCGATCCGGAAACGGGGCACAGCGGCGCCTGGGGCCGAAGCGTGTTCGTGGAGGTGGGCGGCCGAGCGCTCAAGGCAGGCGAGTCCTTCACCCTCACCTACGGCAACGCTGACTACTACCGCACCGAGCCCTCAGGCCTCGCCGGCGCTTACGCGCGGGAACTGTCAGGTCGGGCCGAGTTCACGGTCGCCGTGGACCCCGACGGCAGCCGCTCAGCCCCCTACAGCGGCTACGTTCGCGCCGCCGAGCAGCCCGCACTCCAGGTGCTCCCCGGCCCGCCCGTGCGCTTGAACGTCATTGTCCCCAGCCAAGGTCATCCTGGAGAGCCATGCCAGCAGACCGTGATTGCTATCGACCGGTTCAATAACCCCACGAGCGGGGAGCGTCGGTCCGTCGAAGTGCCCGCCGAAGGCCGGGCCCGCGTCGTCGTGAAGAGCAATGGGTTGGAGACTCGGACCAACCCGATGCGGATTCACGCCGGGGGCCCTGAGATGAAGGTCTTCTGGGGTGACATCCACGGTCACACCCAGCACTCGGACGGCCTGGGAACTCCCGACGAGTACTACACCTTCGCCCGTGAGGTCGGCGCCCTCGACTTCTCAGCCATCACCGACCACGACGACATCGGCCCGCGCCTCTCGGACGAGGAGTGGGCCACCATCCAGCAGGCGACCGAGCGCTGGAACGAGCCCGGTCGGTTCGTCACGCTGCTGGGCTTCGAGTACCGGAACGGCCTCTGCGACATGTGCGTCTACTACCCCGGCTCTGAAGGCCCGCTGCTGCGGGGCACGGATGGCGACCTCGCCGACGCTTCCGAACTCACCCGGCGGGTGAAGCGCGCAGGTGGGGTGATCGTGCCCCATTTTCACTTCGGGGCCGACTGGTCGGGCTTCGACCCCGACGTCTACCGGGCGCTGGAAATCTACAGCCAGCACGGCTCCGCTGAGTACCCCGGCTGCCCGCGCGAAATCCCCTACCTCAGAAAACAGGTCCAGAAGTCCAGTAGGACCAACAAAGACTGCTACGCCCACGACGCTCTGGCTCTGGGCTACCAGCTGGGCTTCACCGCCGGGAGCGACACCCACTCGGCGCGACCGGGCTTCAGCGACTGGACGAGGGTCTGCCGAACCTACCTCGGTGGGCTCACCGCCATCTTCGCCTCGGAACTCACTCGCGAATCCGTCTGGCAGGCACTCTACGAGCGCCGCTGCTACGGGACGACGGGAAACCGGTCGCTGCTGGAGTTCGCGGTGGACGGCGGACCGATGGGCTCCGAGGTCACCGTCAAGCCCCGCGCACGCCGCGAGGTTCGCGTGGCCTGTCACGCCGACGGAGACCTCCAGGTTCTCACCGTCTTCCGCTCGGGCGAAACGTGGGTCCACGAGGAGGTATCGGGCAACTCGGTCGAGCGGACCTTTGAGGACACTGGCCGGGAGTGCTCCGACTGCTACTACGTCCGCGTGGACTTAGCGGGCGGTGAAATGGTCTGGAGTTCGCCTGTGTGGGTTGACCAGGAGGACGCATGATTACGTTTGAGCGGGGGAATGTCAGGTTCAACTACCGGGTGGTGGGGATTGCGCTCGACGGGGAGCGCGTTCTCCTGCACCGGTGGGAAACGGACGACTTCTGGGCCCTGCCGGGCGGTCGGGGCGAGCTCCTGGAGCCGGCAACAGAGACGCTCACCCGGGAGATGCGCGAGGAACTGGGTGTGGAAGTCCGTGTCGAACGACTGGTGTGGGTTGTGGAAAACTTCTTCGAGCACGACGAGCACCACTACCACGAAATAGCGTTCTACTTTCTCATGACCTTCCCGCCTGACTGCTGCATCTACAGGAAGCACGAACCCTTTCTGGGCGAGGACGACGGCGTCACCATCACCTTCCAATGGTTCCGTCTCGACGAACTCGGCGACCTTGAGTTGTATCCGTCGTTCCTGAAAGAGGGAGTCCTCTCCCTTCCCCCCACCACCCAACACATCGTGCACCGGGACGTGTAGCATCGGAGCAGGCGCACGGTCTCGCGGCCTCCATCGGCGCTGATATGCTGCAGGAGCTGTGCAAGCTGACCCCGCGGGGTCTGAGTGCGTGGTCGACCGAAGCCCTCTGGTCCAGGCCCGGCCTTGCGTGGTCGGGGGCCGGAGGTACAATGACGCCCGTGGCGCCCCGCGCGGGGCGTAAAGGACAGCAGGCTCCCAGCGAGCGGATTGTGAGGATCGACATGGCTCAGATCGTTCTGGAGTTCGAGCGGGGCGGCCGGATTTCGACGACCCTGTTTGAGGACCGTGCACCCGAGACCTGCCGAACTGTCTTAGCGGCGCTCCCGGTGGAGGCGGAAGTGATCCACGCCATGTGGGCCGGTGAGGAGATATTCTTCAACGGGTTCCCCGGGAAGTTCGAATACGAGCACCCGACCACGGAGGTGGAGCCGGGCGCCCTGGCCATGGTGCCGCGCTCGAGTTCCTTCTGCATCTTTTACGGCCGGGCCATCCCCCGCGGCGCGGTGGACCACTACATCGACGTGACCGTCTTCGGACAGGTGGACGACGTGTCGGCCATGGCCGAAATCGGCACCCGGGTCCGACGCCAGGGCGTCGAGAAGGTCACCATCCGCAAGGCCTGACCGGTAGGGCAACCCTTACCAGGCACTTTCGCCGTACGGCGAATCAGGGCAGAGCGGGTGTAGACTCGCCCAGGTAGAGGGCGATGCCACGGAGCAGGTCCCGGGCTCGGCTCTCCGTTTTCTCCCGGGGCGCCTCCCGCCAGATGTCGAAGATCAGAGCCCCTTCCACCTGGCCTGCGGGATAGAGCCGCTCGCGGGTGAGTCGGCAGAAGTCGTCGGCCCGGATGCGTGTGCCTTCCTCGAGGCCCAACCGCTGGAGGAGCCTGGTGTCGATGGTGAGGTTCCACTGCTCCTTGCTGGTGACCTCGCCTGTGGTCGCGGTGGTGTCGACGCAGTGACCGTCCACGTGGTTCTTGCAGGGCTCGCAGATCCGATCAATACTCAGGACCAGTTTTAGCATCGTCTGCCTGTCGGCGAGTACCTTCTCGGCCACCAGGTGCAGGGCGTGGCCGTAGGGGCTGGGCTCGAACTCGACACCCGCACCGAAATCCCTGACGATGTCCAAGAAGTGGTGGGGCTTGATGCGGATGACCTCGCCCACTGTTAGTTCCTTTCCACCAGGCTTTGCTTGATTCGGCTGGCAGCGCGGGCGCTCCTACGAGGTCGCAGGGGGTGGCAGTAACCATGGACACGATCCGGACAGAACGTCCTCGCTGTCTTCCCACGTCAACCAGCCGATCCGACGCCCTATCTCTGACCATTGCTCAGACTTCCGGTGCGGGATGTCCCGGGCCAAGGCAGTCGGGTTCCTCTGATATTGCCTCAGCAGCCAGCCGTAGAGCCGGGAATGCGGAAACCTGCGGAACAGTTCGGGAGTCAGCAGCACGAAGAGCGTGCGCCTTGGGTCGCGGATGCTCAAGGGCTCAGGCAGGGCGGGATTAGGTTCCAGCATTACGTCGATGTTACGAGCTATCTGGTTTCGGGTTGCATCAAACGTCACCTGGCAGGATATGTCAGAGAGCACCTTGGCCTCGAACAGGATGGCAAAGCCGTTGTCTGCATTGAGCAACACGGCGTCAACGTGAGTCGGCCCTTCGAGGTGCGCACGGACTACATTGCGGCTTGGGCGAAAGGCTGCACCGAGCACATAGGGGACGAAGTGCCTCTCGCTCAAGTGGGTGCTCAGCCAACGCTTATAGCCCGACGATGAGGGTAGGCTGACCTCAAAGAAGAGGTGGAGTTTTCCCACAAAGCACTCATTCCAACTCTGGATGCCCTCGAGCGGGGGCACATCGCCGAACCCGCTCCTGAGCAGCGCGCTCAAGCGGGCCGGCCGGTCAGGGCTGTAGTAGTGGTTCATCAGGCACGTGACTATCCAGAACCGCTCGTCCTTTTCAATCTGGCACGGGTACCTGAGCGTGGAAACCGGCAGAGCGCGACGGTCGGGATGCTCTGCCGTGAATTCCTGGTAGCGTTTGGCGCTTTCCAGGTAATACCGTAACTGGCGACCAGCCACTTCATTTGCACCATGCTGTGACGTGGGCGCGAAATGGTTTTGCAGCTGCTCCGGCGTGAAGGGGAGATAGGTCTGCTCTATCGGTCGGCCGCTCATGGTCCCTCCCAGGTATGGTCGCTGACGAGCCGGCAACCTCATAATCAACAAAACCGGACGGTTCACAACCGGCGAGCCCCGAAGGGCCTATTCTGGAACTTCGTGCAATACCGGCCTTGTGCCGGGCTTACGGCTTTCGTGAGTAGTCGGTTGGGTGCCAGGGTTTGTAGACGCTGCCGTCGGCGGCTCGCTTGACCAGGATGAGGCCGTCCGTGGGTGGGACCTCGACGGAGTCCGTGGTCACGGGTTGACCGTTATTCACCTGGAGGTTGTCGGCCCAGTCGCCCGAGCCCTTGATGCGCCAATAGCGGGCGTCATCGTCAGGGAGCGGGAACGTCCTGGTGTCTGTCGGGCTCGGGTTGTGATAGACCACGCCACCTTCGTACCTCCTCATCCAGGCGCACTCCTCGCAGCCTCCCCAGTCCCTCTTCACCCGGGCGACGAACTGGCGCAGGGTCTCCTCGTGGATGACGCAGTGAGGCTCCTCCAAGGGCTTGCCCAGGTAGCCTTTCATCCGGCCGCCGTTATCGAACTCGTCAAACCAGTTGAAGGGATTGCGGTAGCCGGGGCCTCGGGGCGGGCCACCCCCGACCATGGTGGGGCCGAAGGTGTAGAAGGCGTTGGTGAGGAGCGTGGCCGTCAGTCCGTAGCGCATCTCTTTGGTATTGCTGTGGTTGTAGGCGAGGGGGAAGTAGTTGGTCTCGCCCGAATAGTCGGCGGTGGGGTAGACGGTGATGATGGAGGTGTAGCGGTAGCCGTTGAAGTTGGGTGCGGGCTGGTGCATGATGCGGTCGGCCCGCAGGACGTAGCCCACCCAGCCCCCGAACCACTTCGGGAAGTTCTCGATGTTCTGACCGTTGTGGTACTCGGCCCACAGACCGCCATCGTTGTTCATGATGACCGCGTTTCGGCCGCCCAGTTCCCGGTTGGCCTGGGCCGCTTCCATGTACTTCGCCTTCGTCTCTTCGTCGTCTCTTCTCAGGTCGCCCATCTGGTCGTGGTACCAGCCGTCAGCGATTTCCTCCGGGTCGCCTTCATCCAGGCGCCGGCCGCCGTTGGTGGCTTTGATCCTCTCGTAGTTTTCTTCCGCCCACTTGCGGGGGTCGGCCAGGACTTGACTGCGGGTAGATTTGGCATTCAGGCCGTTGTTGAGGATGATGACGGGGGGAATGAGTTCCTTCGGGTAGCCCATCTCTCGAAGCCACTCCCGCCGATACTGCCGAATCATCCTGGTCCAGCGGGGGCCGGCGTCGAAGGCGGTGGCCAGGTCGAACTTGGCATAGGCGCGACAGATCTCCTCTTCGGTGTAGGTGCGGGTCTCTCCGTCGACCCAGTACGGGTGCGTCGTGTCCGGCCCCCCGGCGCGGGGGGAATCGAAACAGTAGACGGCGATGCGGGGGAACATCAGCGGGTTGTTGTCGAGGTAGTACTTGCCGTCCACCTGTGGGTCCCAGGTGATCCCCGTGAAGTCCTGCGCCGACCAGGATGGGGGAACAGCTACCGTCACGAACGTGACCAGGACCATGACCACCGATGGGAATGCTCTCCGGATGACCTCACTCATTCGTGCCTCCTTTCCAGCCGACACACGATGTCAGTGAGCCAGGCACACTGCTCGGCTGAGACAGTGAGCCAGGGCCGGGTTTCTTTGAGCCAGTAACCTTCGGAAGTCTGCCCGGCGAGCACGGCGTCGATGACCGGCAGGGCCAACTCGAGGTAGCGCTCCTCGCCCGTCACCGAGTAGAGGGAGACACAACCTGGACCCACCTTGGCGGCCCAGATGCTGCCCAGCGCTTCCTGCCCGACGGATTCCAAGAGCCCGGCGATGCGCTCAGCCAGTTCCCCGGCCTCACCGTCGCCGAAGGTCTCCAGGCTGCGAGCAAGAGAATAGCACATGGCCCCGAAGAAGTAGTAGCACTGTTGGGGCTGGCCCATTTCGATGACGAAGGTGGTCGGGTCAGCGCCCTGGGGGACTTCGGTCACGAGCGATCCGTCGGGAAGCGTCCGCAGCCAGAAGCGCGCAGGATCAGACTGCTTGTCCAAGAGGGCCGTGAGGTATTTGAGCGACTCATCGGCTAAGTCTTTGCGACCGAGGGCGCAGGCCACGATTCCCAGAAGGCTTGTTGAGAGAGGGTCTTCATAAGGAACGGAGGGATCGGCGGGATTGGTGGGCACGCTAACCGTATCTCTGTTCTGGTATTTCAGCAGGAACTGAAGCGTCTGCTTTGTCAGTTCGCTTTCGCCAAGTTCCGCTGCTGCCCAGACGAGCCAGAGATTGGCGTAGGAGTGAAACTCCTGGTGGAAGCCCGAGCGCGCGGAGGCGAAGTCGCCTACTTCGGTCAGGCAGAGCTCGGCGATCCAGCCCAGGAGCCTGAGGGCCTCGTCGTCCCGACCCCGCCAGTGAAGGGCCAGAGGCCACTTGTAGTAGCGGACCGGGTCGGCGAGATCGCTGCCAATGACGGCCTGGTCGGCAAGATGCCGAAGCATCCAGGCCTCAGCGCGACCTGCTGCCTCGGCGCACCTGCGGGTGAGCGCGTCCAGGTCACCGCTCATCATCCGATCAACTCCCAAGCCGACTCCGCCAAAGTAGCTTTAGCTACGTCGGCCGGGCCGGTGGCCGACGCAGCAGCGCAACCCGAGTCAGTGGGGTCTCCGACCTCTCCGGTCGCTTCGCTCCCTCCGATGAGGTTTCCAACCTCTCCGGTCGCTTCGCTCCCTCCGATGAGGTCTCCAACCTCTCCGGTCGCTTCGCTCCCTCCGATTCACGTCCGTCGGCCTCGAAGCCGGAAGCACACCCCTCGACCGCCTAGCCCATGCCGTAGAATCCGGACTGTCCCCACGGGTCGGAGGCCCTTAGATATACCGACTCCAGGACCCCTTTGAGGTCTTCGAACCAACGGCTCAGCGAGCAGGGGGCTAACGCTACGGCCCTCAGGGGGTCAGTAGCCGGCTCCCTTGTCCACGACGTTGAGCAGTGGCTCGCCGGCGAGGTATCGGCGCAGGTTCCGGCAAAAGAGGTCCAGGAGTTTTGCCCGGTTGTGGGGGCTCCCCCCCGAACTGTGAGGCGTGATGATGACGTTTTCCATCTGGTAAAGCGGGCTGTCTTCGGGGAGGGGCTCCTTCTCGAACACGTCGAGCCCAGCCCCGGCCAGTCGGCCCTCCCGCAGGGCGTCGACGAGTGCGGACTCGTCGATGACGGCCCCCCGACCGACATTGAAGATGTAAGCGGAGGGCTTCATCAGGGAGAGTACCCGAGCGTCGACGATGTGCGCGGTGGCCGGGGTCAGGGGAAGGGCCAGCACCAGGTAGTCGGCCCGGGCCAGGGCTTGGTCCATCTCGTCGGGCCCGAGGAGTTCGTCCACCTCAGGAGGCTTGCTGGTGGGCCGTCGGCGGATGCCCACGACGGTCATGGCAAAAGCCTTGGCCCGCCTGGCCACTTCGGTACCGATATCACCCAGCCCCAGTACCACGCAGGTCTTTCCCTCCAGGACGTCGGTCCCCCCGCGGACGGCGGGGCCCGGCCAGCGCCCGGCCGCCTGCTCGCGAACGCAGGTGTGGAGGCCACGGGTCAGCGCCAGCATCATCCCCAGCACCTGCTCGGCAATGGGGACGCCGAAGACCCCGCTGGCGTTGGTGACGACGATGTCGCTTTGGCGCAACTCGTCGAACAGGAGCCGATCGACACCGGCGCTGGTGATCTGAATCCAGCGGAGCCGCTGGGCCACGTCAAAGACTTCCCGGTTGAATCCCCAGCCGAACCACACTTCCGCCTGGGGCGCAAGGTGCAGCCGATCCTCCTGCTCGGTGGCTACCATGACGTTCGCACGATTGGACACGGCGCGGATGGCGTCGAGATGCTTGTCCTCAGATCGCCACGCAACCAGTACGTTGACTTGACTCACTCTTCCGCCCTGGAACTGCGGTCGTCCTTCATGTCAAGCAGGAACCAGAGGGCACAGCCGGCCGCCGCCGACATCACCCCGGCCAGGATGAAGGGGATGGCGGGGTCAATCATGAACAACAAACCGGCGACGAGCGAGGCGGGCAGGATCCCGACCCCCACCAGCATGGCGTAGAGCCCTAGGGCCGTCGCCCGGGCATGGGCCGGGGCTAAGTCACTCACCAGGGCCTTCTCCACCCCCTGGGTCATGGCGAGATAGAGACCGTAGGCGGCGAAGAGTATCCACGTCCATACGCCAGGACCGGCAGCAGCCAACCCCAGGTAGACGACGCCGTAGAAGAGATAGGCTACGGCCACGATGCCTTTGCGGCCCAGCCGGTCGGAAATCTTGCCGGCCGGGTAGGCCAAGAGAGCCGCCAGGGCGTTAAAGAGCGCGTAGTGCAGCACCACCTTAGGCGTGGAGTACCCCAGGTCGAATTTCAGTTTGAGCAGCATGAACTGGTTGGAGAAGTTGGCCAGCGAGAAGAGGAAAACGATGACCAGGAAGACACGGAGCCTGCGGTCAAGCGACATCCAGCGCCAGTAGAGGCCTGGGGCCTTGGCCTCCCCGGCCCAGGGTTCGACCTTGGTGGGCTTACGGATCTCCTTCACGAAGAAGAGGAGTACCACCCCGACGATGCCGGGGATGATGGCGTAGAGGAAGACCTTGTGTATGTCGGTGTCGCCCATGTTCAATCGGGTGAGCAGGAAGTAGCAGGTCACCGCCCCGAGCAGGGCCCCGGCGTGGTCCAACGTCCGCTGGATGCCGAAGGCCCGACCCCGGTACTCGGGACGGATGCCGTCGGCGATGAGGGCGTCACGCGGTGCCGTCCTCACCCCCTTGCCGACACGGTCCACCACCTGTCCCAGAAAGACAAAGGGCCACGACTTAATCGCCCCGGCCAGGTACACGAGGAACTTGCCCACCACCGAACAACTGTAGCCGGCGATGGCCGGCTCCTTGCGACGACCCAGCCAGTCGCTCAGCGCACCGGAGAACAGTTTCAGGATGCTCGCTAGGCTCTCGGCCACGCCTTCGATGAGCCCCACGGCCCAGGCCGGCCCCCCCAGGACAGCCGTCACCAGGATGCCTCTCAGTGAGTAGGTCATGTCACTGGAGAAGTCGGTGAAGAAACTGGTGCCCCCTAAGAGCCAGACGTTGCGCCAGGCCCCGGGCTGTAATTCACGACCGGTGGCCACCTCAGCGCCCTGCTCCTCAGGTGGGGTCTCCGACCTCTTCGACTCTGGAGTTGTCTCATCTGAAGATGTCTCAGCCACAGATGTCTCCTCTCTCAGTCGATTCCTCTTCTGCTAAGTCTACCCGTCGAGGCCGGCGTCCTCTGAACAGGGCAACCTGGGACAGTCCTGCCTGGCGAAGGTACTCCACCGTCCGCTCCCAGCCACCCTCGAACTGCTCCAGGCTGTGGCTGTCGGTGCCGACCACCACCCCTGGACCCGCTGCGTCGAGGTAGGCCCGCAGGGCCTCCACCGTAGGCAGGGGCAGTCGATCCCGCTGCACGTTGACCTCGAGCAACAGCCCGGCCCGGGCCGCCTCCGCTGCCAACTCGGCCATCATCGGCGCGAAGACCTCGACCTCGTCCGGCCCGAACCGACCGACAGCCCGCCGACGTATGTAATCGAGGTGCCCGAGGATGTCAAACATTTCCGAAGCGATGAGCGCGCGGGTCTCCCGGCAGTAGATGCGATAGGTCTCCGCCAAGGAGCGGGCGGCGAACCCCTCCTCATCTATGAAGTGACCATCCAGATAGTGCACCGAACCGATGACGTAGTCGAACCGGCACTCATCGAGAAACCGGACGACGTCCCGGAGGTAGCGCTCCTGAAAGTCCACCTCGATGCCCTTGAGGATGGTGAGGCGACCTGCGAACTGAGCCCTGAGCCCTTCGACCGCCTGAGTGTAGGCTCCGTCGTCGTAATAGCCGTAATCCCCAACGGCGGGGTCGAAGTCCACGTGCTCGGCGAAGCCCACTTCGCCATAGCCCAGTTCGACCGCCCGCTGGCACAGGGCCAGCGGCTCCGCATCGGAGTCCACCGAGAAGCGAGTGTGGAGGTGATAGTCAACAGGCTTCAGTGTCGCGCTCCCTTGATGCCCCTCATGGCTCACCGGCTGGCTGCTCAGCGATTCTCGCCGCCTGCTCTCTCAACCAGGCCTTTGCGCCTACGACGGTGCCGTCAGAGAGTCTGACGTGGTATTCGGCGCGAGTTACCCAGGATACACCGGCCACCTTGTCAATGAAGTCTTCGACCGACGCGATCTTCGGCTTGACGCTCTGGTACTTCACCCGGATGTGGGTGGCCGCCGTCTTACCGTCGACTTCGTCCACCCCACGGAGAAACAGGACGTCGGACTTTTCTATCGCTACCAAGAGGGCGTCGATTCGTCTCAGCTCGGCTTCGGTCTCCTTTGCGCGCTCGGGCGTGACTTCCGACACACTGAAGACGCCGTAGTCTTCGCCGACGAGGACGTTGACCAACCGGAGCACCGAAAGCTCGTATGGCTTCCCCCCGTAGGTGAACCGTACCCGGTCTCCCTGACGTACGGACAGGCGCTCCAGCACCGGCTTACGCTCAGCCGTGCTCAGGTGGAGCAGCACCTGCCCGCCCGTAATGTCGTCAAGGTGTAGGCGGATATACTGGTTGGAACCCAGCAGCGCTGAACTTGAACGCTGGCGGACACGCATAGTCCTGGCCGCACTGGCGATCTTGAGGTCGAGGGGAATTGCCCTGAGCACCACGGTCGGGAGTGTGCGTGCGTTCGCCCTGCAGGACACCTCGAGGGTGCCCTGCTCTTGCCAGAGACTCTTCATGGCCGTGTCAATCTCGAGGCGGTAGGTGTGGGCCACCTCGCCTGCAGGAAACGGCCACTTCCGTTGCCCGATCTGAGCGTCGGCGCCGGGCGCTCCGTGGTGAGGGCCGAACTGTACTTCGATGGCGTCCACCTGCTGCGGGCTGAACCACCGGGGACGGCCAGCGTACCAGCCCATATCCCAGAGCCAGGCATCCTCGTCGTCGCCATAGGCCGCTCGCTCCCAGGCCCGCGCCTGACGCCGGTCGAGGATCTCTTTCTTCTCGCCACCGACGTAAACGCAGAGGAGGGGAGGCCCCGACAAGATGCTCGAGACACTGTACCGGACGGGGATGCTCGCGACGGTCTGCCCGTCCTCGGTCGCCGCGAAGACAGAGAACGTTCCCGTCGGCCCCGCCCCGGACAACATGGCCGAGACCAGCGGGTCGGCCAGGTTGATCTGGTACTTCCCGTCGCCGGCGGGCCTCAAGAGAAGCCGGCCCTGCGCGTCCGCGCTCGTGGCCAGCCAGACGCTCCGTACCTTTCCCCCCGCCACCGTGGCCGTCATCACCACGTTTTTCCCCTCGGGCACCGGGAAGGAGAGTTCCTCAGGTACCCCCGAAAGATGGATCGTCGTCTCAGCCCAGGCCCCCCGAAGAAGCAGGACGAAAAGAAGAAACGAGAGACAGCCCGCCCACCACACGATCTTTCTGGCTGGCATGGCTCACCTCCACCCTCTGGAGCAGACCTTTCGCCGCGGCTCGGGCAACCGCGGCCCAAGCCCGCTTAGAGCGCATCATCAGGGCGCTGGGGCCTGGTGTCAAGCCCACAAGCCGCCGACGGTCACAGGCTCCGGTCCACGGCTTCGGCCACCCGGGCGGCGTCGCGCATCATCCGGGCGAACTCCTCCGGGGTGAGCGACTGGGCGCCGTCGCTGGCGGCGTGCTCCGGGTCGGGGTGCACCTCCACCAGCAGCCCATCGGCACCACAGGCCACGGCGGCGAGACACATGGGCGCCACCAGGTAACTGTGTCCGGTGGCGTGGCTGGGGTCGACGATTACGGGCAGATGGGTCAGCCGCTTCAGGGCCGGCACCGTGGCCAGCGAGAGGGTGTTCCGGGTGTGCTCCTCGAAGGTGCGGATGCCCCGCTCACAGAGGATCACTTGGTCGTTGCCGGCAGCGATGATGTACTCGGCGGCGAAGAGGAACTCGTCCAGGGTGGCGGCCCAGCCCCGCTTCAGGAGCACGGGCTTACTGGCTTTGCCGGCAGCGGAGAGGAGCATGAAGTTGTGCATGTTGCGGGTGCCGAGTTGGATGACGTCGGCGTATCGGCTGACCAGTTCGACGTGGCCGATGCTCATGGCCTCGGTGACGATGGCCAGGCCGGTCTCGGCGCGGGCCTCGGCCAGGTGCTCCAGACCCTCTTCCCCCAGGCCCTGGAAACTGTAGGGTGAGGTGCGGGGCTTGAAGGCCCCACCCCTGAGCGCGATGGCCCCCGCCTCCTTGACCGCGTGGGCGGTCTCCAGGACCTGGTTTCGGTCTTCCACGGCGCAGGGCCCGGCGATGACCCCGACCCGAATCGCACCCATGGGGAACTCACCCACCGCCACCACCGTGGTCTCGGGCTTGACCTCCCGGCTGGCCATCTTGTAGGGAGCCAGGATGGGCACCACCTTCTCCACCCCCGCACCGGTCTCCAGGATGGAGATGTCCATGCCCCGCTTATCGCCGACGCAGGCGATGACGGTGCGGTTGGTGCCGTAGATGGGTCGGGCTTCCATGCCCGTCTCTTCCACGCGTTCGATCATGTGCTGAATCTGTTCAGGACTTGCTCCGGGTTTCATCACCACAATCACCTTTCAGACCTCCTTCCTGCCGATTGAGTTGGGGCTACGCCCCACGCCGGGCGCGCCTGCCAGCGCCACCCAGAGCAGGTAAAGTAGCCTCGGCGCCCGACCTCCGGGGTGCCAACCCGGTGGCCCGTGGCGCCTTCACCTCCCCCAAGAGCGCGGCGTCGGCCGAGACGGTCCGCCTCTCCGGCCACCACCACTCCTCCCGTCCTCTTCACCTCGCTGTTCCTCCAAAGAAAAAGCCCTGAGGCTTTCAGGCCTCAGGGCTCCGCACTCACATCGTTAGGACACGCCCTAAGGCCCTCCCCGGCCGAAGCCGAAATAAGCAAAGAAATGCCACCGACCGTCCCGATGGGCGGCCCCGGGCTTGGTGCTCGTTCTGGACCCAGATCGTGTCCCAACCATTACTGCACGCCCTTCAATACATGTTCCTCAAGAATAATATCTGCTCACCCCCGCGCTGTCAAGGAATTTCTTGCTGCGATCTGCCCCCTGATACCGCTGCTGAGCAACTTCGGCGCCCACTGCACAAAGCCCCCCTCACTCCTCAGTCAAGGTATAGCCGAAGAGTCCCTTTTCACAGGCCAGGATGAAGACCGCCTTGCCTGAGGCGTCGGTGACCGCCTCCACTCCGCCCAAGTCTCCGAGTCCCTTTACTTGAGCGAGGAGCTTTCCCTGGTCGCTGAACAGGAACAGCACTCCAGCCCGCTTAACGACGGCCACCTTGCCCGCTACTACTGCAACATCCTCAGCGGCCTCACCTACCCCAAAGCCCACGGATGCCTCCCAAAGCTTCTTGCCCGTGCTGGAAAGAACCAAGAGCACAGCCCGCTGCGCAGGAAGGGTGTAACCCGAGACGATGACTTCAGGGCCCTTCTGGTCAAGGGCTACTTCAGCGACGCCGACAAACTTCGGCACCAGGGGAATGCTCAGTGCGCGCAGGGCTTTCCCCCTGGCGTCGAACAACTGCACGCTGTGCCCAAACAAATCAGGTGCAAGAATTTCGATGTCTCCGTCTGCGCCGAGGTCCGCCGCGGCCACGTGCCAGACGTTGCCCAACCTGGCGTTTTTCCACCGAAGCGCGCCGTCGGCGCTGAGGAGGTGAATGCCCGGAGAGCCATTGTAGCCGATAACTACCTCGTCCTTGCCGTCGCCATCTACATCGGCTATCGCCACATCATCAACTCCGGAACCGATGCTGTAGCTCCAGAGTCTGCCGCCATCGGTATCGTAGGCGGTAACGGCGTCTTTCCAAACGCCAAAGGTGACAAACTCTTTTTGCCCGTCGTCGTCAAGTTGCGCTAGCAGCACCTTCTGTTCATCCGTGGAGATGCGAAAACGTTTGAGTTCCCTCCCGGTGAGATCACAAACGACCACTTCAGCATACCGCCAGTACTCCTCTGGCCCGGCGACGACGATTGTTTGTCGGCCATCTC
Organism: uncultured bacterium; assembly: GCA_965372835.1. Classification (GTDB taxonomy): domain Bacteria; phylum Planctomycetota; class DG-23; order CBDVDV01; family CBDVDV01; genus CBDVDV01. The sequence continues at coordinate 22,221 of CBDVDV010000028.1, forward strand.
CCTCAAGCTCGCCACACGCCACCCCCGTGAAACGGCCGGGCACGTGGAACACCTGAGTGAGGCGGTCTTGGGCGGTGGGCTCACCCAGAGAGCCTCGCTCCGGCTCGCCGCCGCGCCAAGCAGACCGCACCACCCAGATGACCAGCAGCACCACGACGGTGAGCGACACCAGCACCAGCACAGTCCGCCTTCTCAACGCCATCGCCCCTTCCTCCCCCTCATTCCGCCGGGACTCACTCGGGACCGCCGCGCCATCCGCCGCGGTCGGTCAGTCGAGCGGGCTGACATCAATGTACCCCCGAACGGGCTCTTTGTCAAGTTGAGCGGCCAGAGACGACGGCAGGCTTGACAGGGGCTGAAGTGGCGATTATTCTTGGGGGTGAAGGAGAGGTGGGGGTGTAGCTCAGCGGGAGAGCGCGAGTATCGCAAACTCGAGGCCACGGGTTCGAATCCCGTCACCTCCACCAGCCTTCGCCAAGGCTTCGGCTGGTAAACTTGGGCCTGCCGAAGGGCCGTTCTCATGAACGCATTCTACGTTTACGTTCTCCCGCGCTCCGATGGCTCATACTACGTAGGCTCTGCGCAAGACGTTGCCGAGCGCGTCAGAACTCACAATGAAGGAGGAGGCACTGCCTACGCTTTTCGTCGGCGCCCCATCGGGCTCGTCTATGCAGAGAAGCATCCCAGTAAAGCAGCCGCCGTTCGTCGCGAGCGGCAGATAAAGGGTTGGAGCAGCACCAAGAAAGAAGCCCTGATTGCCGGCGATGCACGAAGACTGAAACGGCTGAGCAAGAGCGGATCGTGACGCAGCCGTCGCTCCGCTGCGGGTTCGTTCATGACAGGCCACGCCGGGAGTCTTCACCCCGATGACGTCCACAGATAGCGGCGTCCAACTCAGCGACCTCGAGCAAGCCGTTGCCCGCTACATTGAGCGTGAGCGCCTGCTGCCACCGAAGGCGCGAGTCAGCGTCGCAGTCTCAGGGGGGAGCGACTCGGTGGCTCTGCTCCACGTTCTGCTGGGGCTGGCCCGGGCGGGGGCTGGCTACCAACTCTCCGTCGCCCACCTCAATCATCTCCTCCGCCCGGGAGACGCCGAGCGCGACGAAGCCTTCGTCCGCCGACTCGCCGAAAGCCTGAGCCTCCCTTACCTGAGTGAGGCCCGTGACGTACGCGCCATCGCCCGGGAGCGCCGACTCAACCTGGAGGCTGCGGCACGCGCCGTCCGTTACGAGTTCCTGGAGCAGGCGGCCCGGAGACTGGGCGCCCAGTTCGTGGCCACCGGTCACACCCGTGACGACCAGTTGGAAACCATCCTCTGGCGACTGCACCGGAGCGACGACCTCCACGGCCTCGCCGGCGTTCCTGTCTCTCGCCCCATTCGCGAGGGCTCCTCCATCGTCCTGGTCAGGCCGCTGCTCGAGGTCAGCCGACAGGCTCTTCAGGACTACCTCTCCGCCCGCCAGGTCCCCTGGCAGACCGACCACACCAACCGCGACTTAGCCCGTACGCGCAACCTCATCCGCCATCGGCTCCTGCCCATCGTCCGCAACAGACTCGGTGAGGGCTACCTCCAGGACCTCCTCGACTTCGCCGCCCGGGTCGGCCAGGTCGACCGCCGGGGCCGGGAGTTGATCGAGCACCAGTTGGCGTCTCATGCAGAGCGATCGGAGCGGGGGCTGGCCCTTCCGGTGGATTGGCTGCGGTCGCTGCCTGAGCACTTCCGCTATGCGGTTCTCTACCGCGCGCTCAGGCAGGCGGAACTGGAGTTGGCACCCCCGGGCCGCTTCCTGGACAGCACCCTCACCCACGCGCACGTCCGGGCCGTCGCCCGAGCCGTAGAGGCGGGGGGGCCGGTCCTCGTCGACCAGTTGCCGGGCGACCTCGTCGCCGAGCGCACGGACAGTGAACTCTTCATCGGAAGACGGATTGCCAAACCGAGTGCTCCGTCTGTGGCTCCGCGCCCGTTGCCGGTGGACGACGGCGCGATGGAAGTGCCCGAGTTGGGGCTGCGCGTAGCGGTCCGCCTGCTCGACCGAAGCCGGTTGGACTGGGAGAGTTGGCTCCGCCGGAAGCAGCCCGGCGAAGAGATGCTTGACGCCGACGCTGTGGGCCCCCGGAAGGGCCTGGTCCTTCGCACCCGCCGGCCGGGCGACCGCATCGAGCCTCTGGGTGCGCCGGGCGAGAAAACGCTCAAGAAGTTCCTCATCGACCGCAAGGTCCCCCGCCCACAGCGCGACCGCACGCTCCTCCTGGCCCGTGGAAACGAAGTGCTCTGGGTCGTCGGGCTCGCCATCAGCGACCACGTCAAGGTCACACCTCCAACCCGCCACGTCCTGCACCTTCGCAGCAAGTCCTGCCCCAACGAGACGAAATGACCCCGCCCAGCGGCTTGGCAGATCGCACCGGACTTTCCCCCGACCAATGCTTTTCGCCTTGCAAAAGGCTCCGCCATCCGCCATAAGACTGCTGGAGGTCCTGGGACACCGGGTTCCGGGCACAAGTGTCTGGCGCTTCTTGAAGGAGAAGGCCATGGCTGAACCGGGTGAAGAGCAAGGAAAAGCGGCCGAGCAGGAGAAGCCAGCCGAGAAGCCAGCGGGTGAGGTGCAGCCTGCCGGAGTGAAGAGCACACCGGACGAGAAGACCATGGCCATGCTGGCCCACCTGCTCGCTTTGGTGTCAGGGTTTGTCGGGCCGCTGATCATCTGGCTGATCAAGAAAGACGAGTCGGACTTTGTCGACGACCAAGGCAAAGAGGCCCTCAACTTCGGCATCTCGATTACGATCTACTCCTTTGTTGCGGGTCTATCCCTGATGGTGGTAATCGGAATTCTGCTTATGCCCGCGGTGGGCATTTTCGCTCTCGTCAACATCATCAGGGCCGCCATGGCGGCGAACAAGGGTGAGCGGTTCCGCTATCCTCTGTGCATTCGGCTCATCAAGTAAGCCGACCCGGGCTGCGCGCCCAAAAGTGAACGTGGACCTCACCGGTGAGGGCGGACAGCCTGGGTCCGCCCTCTTCTTTTCGTCGTTGCCGTATCGAGAGGGCCCGACCCAGTCATCTGAACCCTGGCGCACCTTCGCCCCCCGACGTCTTTGCATCACTCTTGCGCTACCGGTGCTTCTCACCCCATAATCACGTCAGGAGAACTCCCACCGAGGAAACGAAGGGCAGACCGATGAGTGACGTGATCCTGGCCGAGGTGACCCGGGGCTGGCGGGCCAAGGGTCGAAGAGGGGTGGAGTCCGTCCACCGGGGCTCTGTGGTGGTGGCCGACGTCACCGGACGTGTGGTAGCAGCCGTCGGCGACGACCGGGAGTTCTTCCTTCGCTCCAGCGCCAAGCCCTTCCAAGCACTGGCCGCCGTCGCCTCAGGAGCAGCGGACCATTTCGGTTTCGGCAGCCCGGAGATCGCCCTCTTCTCGGCCTCCCACAGCGGTGAGCGGATGCACGTCGACCTGGCGCGAAGCATTCTCGCCCGTCTGGGTCTTGCCTATTCCGATCTCGAGTGTGGTGTCCACGCGCCCATCCACAGGCGGACGCTGGTCGAACTCTACCGTTCGGGTGGCCGCCCCATCACCATCCACAACAACTGCTCGGGGAAGCACTTAGGGATGCTCGCCCTGGCCCGATTCCGGGACTGGCCCATCGTGGGCTACGTCGAACGGGACCACCCGGTCCAGGAGGAGATCTTTCGCATCCTGGGTATGCTTCTTGAGCGCGACCCCGCGGACATCCCCTATGGAACCGACGGCTGTGGGGTGCCCACGGCGCGGGTTCGGCAATCGGAGCAAGCCCGGCTGTTCGCCCTGCTGGCCAACCCAGAGTCAGCCCCCGAGGAGTTTCAATCGGCCCTCGACCGCATCGCCCAAGCCATGGTGGCACACCCGGAACTGGTGGCCGGAACGGGCCGACTTAACACCCGACTGCTCCAGGCCGCCGGCGACGCGGTGGTGGCCAAGACGGGCGCGGAGGGCTCCATCGGCGTGGGGCTCCGGGACCGCGGGCTGGGCATCTCCGTCAAGGTCGGCGACGGCAACGGCCGGGCCCTCGGCCCGGTGCTGGCAGCAATCTTGCGCGGATTGGGTGTCCTCTCCGGTGAGAAGGGCGAGGAGTTCTGCCGGGCCTACTCCCCGGCACCGGTGACCAACGCCCGGGGCGAGCGCGTGGGTGAGATCCGTGCCGCCAGACGGACCGTGAACGCGCTGCTCAAACAGTGGGGTCTCCACGAGGGCGGGTGAGAAGCGATGAACCGTGTGGTGTTCTGGGATTTCGACGGGACTTTAGCCTACAGTTCGGGCAAATGGGGGTCGGCGCTGATGGCCGCGCTGGACGAGCACGTCCCGGGGCATGGCGTCCTCCCCGAAGCCATTCGGCCCTTCCTGCAGGACGGGTTCCCTTGGCATCGGCCTGACCTTCCGCACCCGCAACTGTCCAGTGCGGAGAAATGGTGGGCTGAAATCTATTCGCTCCTTGTCCGCGCCTACGTCGGCGTGGGACTCCCGGAGCAGACCGCGCGCGAACTCGCCCCCCTGGTCAGAAAGCACGTCAGTGCCCCGGGTACCTATCGCTTGTTCGACGACACCATACCGGCTCTGGAGCAACTGACGGACGCGGGCTGGAACCACGCCGTACTGTCAAACCACGTCCCCGAACTGGCGCACGTGGTTGTCGGTGTCGGGCTGGGCGCTTACGTCGCCAACGTCGTCTGCTCAGCCGAGACCGGCTACGAGAAGCCTCACCCGGAAGCCTTTCTCATCGCCCTTGAGCGCGCCGGCCACCCCGCGCACGTCTGGATGATCGGGGACGACCCCGAGGCCGATGTCCGGGGAGCCGAGGCCGTGGGCATCCCGGCCATCCTGGTGCGCACACAAGACGACACCGTCCTCAGGCAAGCGGACGACCTGATGGCGGCTGTGGACATCATCATCGGTTCGGAGTAGTGGTGCGGGTGGAGGGCTCTGATGGCCAAGAGGGAACTGGTGCGGTCGGCCCTAGCCCACCAGGAGGTGACGCCCGTCCCCTACCACCTGGTCTTTACCCCTCCCGTCGAGGCAGTGCTCCTGGAGCACTTCGGCATCGACGCCCGCTCTGACGGCGCAAGAGACGCACTGAATCGGGCGCTGGGAAACGCGCTGCTGCGCACGTCGGTCGTCCCTCAGCCTGAACTCCAGCCCGACGGCACGGTGCGCGATGGGTTCGATGTCGTCTGGCAGCAGGCCGAGGTCAACCGGGGCGCACCGGCCGAGGGCCCGCTTCGCCAGCCCCGCCTGGCCGGCTACGAGTTCCCGGACCCGGAAGAACCCACCCGCTTCGAGGCGCTGGCGCGACGCATCGAGGGCAACGAGGACCTCTACGTAGCCGTCTTCGTGGGCGACCTCTTCGAGCGCGCGTGCTTCCTGCGGGGGGCCGAGGAGTTCCTCCTGGACCTGGTAGTACACCCGGATTTCGCCCAGGAACTGTTCGAGCGCACCATGGACTACATCTTAGCGACGATGGAGGAGGTCGCCAGACTCCCCGTGGACTGTGTCTTCCTGAGCGACGACTATGGCGACCAGCGTGGTCTGCTGATGAGCCCGGGGACGTGGCGGGACCTCATCGAGCCTGAACTCCGCCGCTTCTGCCGGCGGGCCCGTGAACTCGGGCTTGCTCCAGCGCTCCACTCCTGCGGCAACGTCCGAGAACTGCTGCCCGAACTGATCGACCTGGGCTTCGATATCATCCATCCCCTTCAACCCGAGGCACTGGACGTGGTGGAGGTCAAGCGCGCCCTGGGCGACCGCTTCACCATCTACGGAGCCCTCGACACCCAGCGGGTCCTCCCTGAGGGCTCACCCGGCGACGTGCGCGCGCTGGTGGCCCAACGGATAAATGCACTCGCGCCGGGTGGCGGCTTCATCTTAGGCCCGGCGATGAAGATCCAGCACGATGTACCGATGACGAACCTCCTCGCCCTCATCGACGCTTGCCAAAACCAGCAATCATCCCTATAGTACCGGCCGAAAGGACTGTAGCGGTGGAGCGACGATTTCTCGAAGAGGGAAACCTGGGGCGAATCTGGGTGACCAGACTGCTGCCAGGCGATGACCTCACTCGGGGCATCATCCAGGTGATGCAGGAGGCCAAGGTCGAGCGAGCCGTGGTGCTTTCGGCCGTGGGCAGCCTCCGGGATGTCGTGCTCCGTGCCGCGAAGCAGGGCGCCC
>CBDVDV010000029.1:0-27785 GCA_965372835.1 uncultured bacterium
GACCGACGGCGGGAAGGAACTTCTCGGCCACCGCCTCGTGCACCAGCATCGTTTCCATGGCGTTGCAGACTCCCGGCCGCTGGACCTTGGCGTTGAAGCAGACCTCTTCGGCCATGGCCAGGTCGGCCTCGGCGTCCACGTAGGTATGGCAGATGCCTGCGAAGTGCTTGATGACGGGAATCTGCGACTCCTCGGTCACCCGGCGAATAAGCCCGTAGCCGCCGCGGGGGATCACCAGGTCGATGTACTCGTGCTGGCGCAGCAGTTCACCCACCGCAGCCCGGTCAGTGGTGCCCACCATCTGCGCCACGTCGTCGTCGAGGCCGCAGGCCACGAGTGACTCGCGGATGAGCCCAAGCAGGGCCTGGTTGGAGTGGAAGGCCTCACTTCCACCACGCAGAATGACGGCGTTGCCGCTCTTCATGCACAGGGCGAAGGCGTCGACGGTGACGTTGGGGCGCGACTCGTAGATGAAGAGGATGACACCGATGGGGACACGCACCTTGCTGATAGTCATCCCGTTGGGGCGGGCCCACTCAGCCAGCACCTCGCCGACGGGGTCGGGAAGTTCGGCGACGGCCCGTACGGCCTCAGCCATCGACTGAATCCTGGACTGGGTCAGTTCCAGTCGGTCGAGGATCGCGGCAGTGAGCCCTTTGGCGCGGCCCGCTTCCAGGTCTTTCCGATTGGCTTCCTGCAGCGGACCCGCGCTCCCTGTCAGGCGGCGGGCCAGGTCTTCCAGCGCTCGATTCTTGGCGGCGGTGGAAGTCTGGGCCAGGGCGCGGGCGGCCCGACGCGCGGACCGAGCCAGAGAGAGCGCATGCTGGTGGATGTCGGTGACCGAATCGCTCATGTGACCTCCGTTGGGGGCATGGGGTGCGGGGCCGACCTGGTCGTATGGAAGTATACTACGGACTGACAGGAGGTGTCAACGGCCGCTCTCGGACGTTCACTTTGACCTGGGGCGGGTCGCCCACCAGGGTTATCCCCTTGGGCAGAGCGACGGTGACGGTGGCATACTGTTGGGTTTCGGAGGGGCCCAAGGTTCGCACTGAGGCCAGTACTTCGACGGCGTCCTCACTCAGTTCCCCCACCAGTTCAGCCGGGCCCTCCACTATGACCTCGACACGCTTGCTGCCCGCGTCCAGTTCGGCTTCGTAGGGGTAGTCAGCCGGCTTGGCGATGAGGACCGCGACCTCCATGGAGCGCTTCTCCGTCTTGGCTAAAATGAGAATGTACACGGTGACGTCGGAAAGCGGCCATACCCGTTCGCCGTCCAACTGCTCCACGAGGGGCCAGTTCCGGTGGGACACCGATTCAGTTTGCCTGGGGGTGACCGTGATGGGCTTGATGGGTAAGCCTCTCCCCTCCTTCTCGGCCTTCTCCAGCACACTTACGGGCCCCCGGACGTCGACTTCACCCGGGTAGGCTTCGACGCTGACGACCTGGTGACCGGGGGCGGGTGGGCCCAGTGCCTCTGGGGAGGGCAGTATTACGGGCAACGTTCTCGTGCTTATCTGACTCAGTTCAAGCTTCACCGTGTCGGGGTCGAATCCGGTGACCTGCACGTCCCGCGGGAGCCCCTGCACCATCTTGGCTGTCAGTTCCACTCGCTCGGCCCCCACAGGCTCGTCTGGGGGGGCGACCCGGACCCGCACCCCAAGCCGTTCGCCCCGGAGGGCTTCCACCAGTGTCCGCCGACCGCGGACACCCACTTCGACGATCTGGTCGGCGGGACTCTTGACGACCACGTGCACGTCGTCCTTCGAGTACAGGAGTTCCAGGGACACCGCCAGTTCGGCAGTGTCCAGGACCTGTTGACTGGCGTGGTACCAGAGCAGCAGCGCCAAGCCGAAGGCCCAGGCCTTTGTCTTCCAGTCGCCCAGGAGCAACTCCCGCATCAGGCGGCCCCCTTCATCTGTTGGACGGCCTCGGCCACGGTGGGGACGCCGGAGAGCAGTTGCTCCAGAAGTGGGCGGAGCTCTTCGACGTTCGCATTGCGTGTGAGGTCCCCGTGCACGGCCACGGCGACCTTGCCCGTCTGCTCGCTGACGACGATGGCCACGGCGTCCGATTCCTCAGTGACGCCCAGAGCGGCGCGGTGACGGGTCCCCAGGGTGCGGGACAGGGCGGGGTTTTCGGTCAGGGGAACGATGCAGCAGGCGGCGGCCAGCCGCTGGTGCTGGATGATGACGGCTCCGTCCTCCAGGGGACTGGTGGGCTGGAAGATGGCGTTGAGCACCTCCGCCGAGACTTCGGCGTCGAGCCCCACGCCGCGCTCGATGAAACCTCCCAACTGCATCTGGCGGGCAATGACGATGAGCGCGCCGATCTTGTTGCGCGAGAGGTAGGCCACCGACTTGGCCACCTCTTGCGCCACGTGCTCTTGGGCGCGGAAGAGTCTCCTCAGGAAGGGATTGCTCCCCAGGCGCACTAAACCGTGACGCAGTTCAGGTTGAAAGATGACGATGATGAGGACCAGCGCGGCGATGCCCAGGAACTGGGTCAGGAGATAGTGGACGGCTCCAAAACCGGCGATGTTGGTCAGGAACGAGGCCGCAACGAAGGTCACGATAAAGATGATGATCAGGCCACGCAACACCCCCGCGCCACGCGTGCCCCTGAGGAAGTGCAGGGCCAGATACAACACCACCGTCAAGACCAGGACCTGAGCGACGTCGTTGCCATAGGTAACCACCCAGTTCCGCAACCAGTCCATTCCCACTACCTCGTCGGGGTACCCGTCGATACCGGCCAGCAGCTACGGCTGATGGCTTCGGTCAGGGCCAGCGCCTGGCGCGTCTCGGCCACGTCATGGACCCGGAAGAGAGAGGCCCCCGCCAGCCTGGCCACCACCAGGCTGGCCAGCGACCCTACCAGTCGCTCCTCCACCGGCGCTCCCAGCACCTTCCCGATGAAGGATTTTCGGGAAGTGCCGATGAGCAGCGGGTAACCAAGTTCAGCCAACTCCCCCAGGCGTCGGAGGATCTCCAGGTTGTGCTCCAGCGTCTTGCCGAAGCCGATGCCCGGGTCCAGGCAAATGGCCTCGGCGGATACCCCGGCGTCCCGCGCTCGCTCTGCCCGCTCGGCCAGGAACCGGCCGATGTCAGTGACCACGTCCTCGTAGTGGGGGTCACACTGCATGCTCCGGGGCGTGCCTTGCATGTGCATGAGCACGAGGCCGGCCCCGGTCTCGGCAACCAGCTCGGCCATCGCCGGGTCGCCCAGCGCAGTGATGTCATTGATCATGCGGGCGCCGCGCGCCAGGACTGCCTCGGCCACCTCGCTGCGGCAGGTGTCGACGGAGACGGGCACCTCAAGCCTCTCAGCGACCTCTTCCACCACCGGCAGAACTCGCTGGAGTTCCTCCTTCGCCGCCACCTCCTCGGCTCCGGGGCGCGAACTCATGCCCCCGATATCGATGATGTCGGCGCCCTCCGTGGCCAACCGACAGGCGTGCTCGACGGCCGCCGCCGGGTCCAGGAACCGTCCGCCGTCGGAGAAGGAATCGGGTGTCACATTGACCACGCCCATCACCCGCGGCTGGTCCAGCGGAATCGCCTGGTCTCGCAAGCGCAGGATCGGCGCTGCCTCTTTGAGGGAATCCGCCCGCTCAGGCTGGTCGGGTTCGCAGTTCGCCACCCGTGGGCTCCTCGTCGATGCGCTCGCTGGGCTGGGCTGGCGCCTGCTCCTGGGAAGGGCTCGTCGGCTGGGATCCCTGCTCGACTTTGGACTGCTCCCGGCTCAGGGGCTTACCGGCCAGGATGCAGTCCACCTCCTCGCTGTTGAGCACCTCGTACTTGAGCAGGGCGTCGGCGAGCCGACGGAGGGTGTCGCCGCGCTCCTCCAGCAGCGCCCGGGCCCGGCGGTAGGAGTCTTCGATGATGCGCTTGACCTCGTGGTCGATCTCCAAGGCGATGGCTTCACTGTAGTTGCGTCGGCTGACCACCTCACCGCCGAAGAGCATGTCCTCGGTCTGGGAGTAGTCGATGGGACCGACACGGTCGCTCATGCCCCACTCGCGGACCATCTGGCGGACCAGTTCGCTGGCCTGCTTGAGGTCGTGGCTGGCGCCGGTGGTGATGTCCTTGCAGAAGAGTTCCTCAGCCGCGCGGCCGGCCAGCAACATGGTGATGGTGGAAAGGATCTGCTGGCGGGCGTAGTGGTAGCGGTCCTTTTCAGGAAGTTGCATGGTCGCCCCCATGGCCCGGCCTCGGGGCATGATGGTAACCTTGTGCAGGGGCTCCACGTCGGGCAGCAACTTGGCCGCCAGCGTGTGGCCGGCTTCGTGATAGGCGGTGATGCGACGGTCCTGCTCGTCCATGACTTTGGAGCGCTTTTGTCGACCCCAGCGCACCTTGTCCCGGGCTTCCTCCAGGTCCTCCAGTTCGACGGCGTCCTTGGCTTTGAGGGTGGCCTGAAGGGCGGCTTCGTTGATAACCGCCTCGAGTTCGGCCCCGGTGAGGCCCGGGGTTCCCCGGGCCATGATGGTGAGATCCACGTCCGCGGCCATTTTCACCTTGCGCGCGTGCACCTTGAGGATGGCCTCTCGGGCCAGCAGGTCGGGCATATCGAGGACCACCTCGCGGTCGAACCGGCCCGGTCGCAGGAGCGCCGGGTCGAGCACGTCGGGGCGGTTGGTGGCGGCGATGATGACCACGTCGCAGTCGGTCTCAAAGCCGTCCATCTCCACCAGGATGGCGTTGAGGGTTTGCTCCCGCTCGTCGTGGCCGCCGCCCCAGCCGTGGCCACGTCGGCGGCCCACGGCGTCGATCTCGTCCAGAAAAATGATGCAGGGCGAGCTCTCCTTGGCCTGACGGAAAAGGTCGCGGACCCGCGAGGCCCCCACACCGACGAACATCTCCACGAAGTCGGACCCGGAGATGGAGAAGAAGGGGACACTGGCCTCTCCGGCAATGGCCTTGGCCAGGAGGGTCTTGCCGGTGCCCGGAGCTCCCACCAGGAGCACCCCGCGAGGGATACGGCCACCGAGCCGCTGGAACTTGGGCGGGTCCTTCAGGAACTCGATGAGTTCCTTGACGTCCTCCTTGGCTTCTTCGATGCCGGCAACGTCGTCGAAGGTCACCCGGGTCCGGTCCTGACCGGCCAGCCGGGCGCGACTGCGCCCAAAGGAGAGGATGTTGCCCGAACTGGCCCCGCGGATCGGCCGCCAGACCAAGAAGTACAGGGCCAGGACCAACAGCGCGGTCATGAGCAGGGGACCGAGGAGTTGCTTCATCCATTGCGACGAGGGCTTGTTCACCCACTTGACGCCCGCAGCCTCCAGCCGAGCAGGCACATCCTTCAGGTTTTCGGTCAGTTCCTGGTACCAGACCCTGGTAACGCCGTCCTCCAGCGTGACACCGGAAGCCAGTTCTCCTTTGACTTTGCCTTCATTCTCGACGATCTGGATGTTGCTGATCTTTCTTTCTTCGACGTACTGCCAGAAGACCTGCGGGCCGACTTCCCTCTCCTTCCCGGAGATGCTTGTCTGCCCCCAGCGCAGAAAGACCAGGGCCGCAGCAGCCAGCAGGAGCCAAGTGACAATGACCCGCGAGGACCAGTTCGATCTCCGAGGGGTTGAAGGTTTCCCTCCTGGACGACTCGGTCCCCTGCCGCCTTGAGGTTCAGTCATGCCTGATAACCTCCCACAGCACCACGACGCACATCGCCTCTAAACGTTGCTCGAGGCCGGTTACCAACTCGACTCCAGCTTCTCCACGATCCGCTCGGCCAGGTCTTGGAGAGCTTCAGTGGCTGCAGCCCCCTCGGGAGTTTCGCCCCGGCCGGGAAGGGCTTCGCCTGTCTGAGACAGGCCCACTCTCCTGAAGATGGTCTGGCCGGTGCGCTGGTCCTCCCAGCGGAAGTTGACGGCCACCGTAACCTGGGTTTCCACCGGCCGGTCCCACAGGTCCTCGGTGAGCACCCGCTGCTCAAAACGGACGATCTCTCCGGTGAGTTTGGTATCCGCCCGTCCCTGCGTGGTCACCTTCAGATGGGTCTTGCGCTCGATCTCCTTCTGAAGGAGTTCCGTCAGTCGGAATTCCAACCCTCGGCGAAAGGTGTGGTTCTTCCAGATGGGCACGTAGACGCTGCGGTACTCCCGCGAGACCAGTGACCCGGTGTTGTAGCCGCAGCCGAACAGCACCAGGGCGAGCAGCGCCGCGCCCAAAGCCCGCCCACGCTCACCCCGGGGGCGGGCGCTGCGGACCGTCGAAGCCGGTCTGACCAGAGGGCGTGTCATGGCAGAGGCTCCCGGCCGGTAATGGTCAGCGACGGTGGAGTCAGTTGTTTGAGGCGTCGCCCGGCTCGCCCCGCCCAGACGGTGTTCGTGAACCGTTCCTGGACGAGGCCGAAGTAGTGGCGGGCTGCCTCCCACCGCTGCTGCACCACGTAAAACTCAGCGATGCGATAGGCGTGTTCCGCTTGCATCTCAGCAACGGTGCGGTGGTACTGGCGGGCCCGCTCAGCCCGGGGGCCGCGGGGGTAGGTGGCGATGAAACCGCGCAGGCCCTGCTCCGCTTCGCGCAATCCGCCGACATCGTGTCCGGGGCCGCTGCAGTCCAGCAGCAGGCATTCCAGGCGGCTGAACGCCGCCTGCCTGGCTACGGGGGAGCGGGGGAAGTCCCGCAGCATCCGATCGTAGTACAGGATGGCCTCTGCGTAGCTGCCGGTGGCTCGGTGACAGTCACCCAGCCGGGCCAGGAGTCGATCGGTGAGTTGCCCGTACGGGGAGCGCTCGACCAGGCGTTCGAGAATCACCTGCGCATCCAGACGCATGTCACGGATTCGCAGGCCCAGGAGTTTCTCCTTATGTCCGGCCAGGAACCGGCTGGCAATGGCCAACTCCCAGCGAGCGACGTGCGGCCCCAACTCACTGGCCGGGAACTTGCGATCCAGGTCCTCAAAAAGATCGTAACTGCGGTTGAGTTCACCACGGTGGAACTCGCTGGCCGCCCAGAGGAACTGAGCGTAAGGGCCATCGGCCGCCACCTCCCGACCGGCGAGATATCGCTTGCACGTCCGGGAGGCCTGGCCGAACCGACCGGCCTGGAAGGATTCGACCGCTCGGCTTAAGGGTTCGTAGCGCGCGGCCCTCTCCATGAGGGCGACGGGCAGGGGCCCTGGGTCACTGTCTGCCTTGAGGGTGCGCCAGTCAGGCTCAGGGGTGGGGAAGGGGAGGGGCTCACCGGGGGCCGCGGCCGCCGGCGACGGTTCCTCCTCGCTCCCGACTGCCGCTGACTCAACCAGCGCGCCAGTACCTCGCCACATCCAGTCAGCCTGCAGTGGCGCGGAAAGACACCCCAGAACCACAACCGTCGCTACCCACCGGCGCTTGATCATCGGCCTCACACCCGTGGTCGAACCAGACTCCAGGTGCGCAGAGGCGCACCCACCACCTCCACCAACAGGGCACCCACCGCAGCGAAACATTCCTTCTTCATTGTACGCGACAGATGCACGTTTGCAACTGCTTTCAGTGGGGCCAGGAGGAAATTCCGCAGGGCCGCCCCCGCCCCCGCGCTCACCACCACCAGCCGACCGGCCGACCCCTCACAACCCGGACAGGCGAACCCTCCCATCCGGGCGCTGAGTTTGAGCCGTCGGCCGGCCAGCGCCGAGCCGCAGCCCACGCAACGGTTCAGTTCGGGACCGTATCCCACCTGGGCGAGCACTTGCAGCGCGAAGGCCAGCGCCAGGGTGTCGGTGGAGTCGGCGTCGGTCAGGGTTTCCAGGAATTCCACCAGCAAGTCGTAGAGACGAGGCAGCGGGTCGGACTGCTCGCTCATCGCCGGCAGGAGTTCGGCGGCGAACCAGGCGGCGTTGAGCCGGTCGAGGGAGCGGCTGAGTCCGGGGAAGGTCTCCAGGACAGCGGCCTCGGTAAGGACTGCCAGGCCCTGGTTTCGGCGGTCCAGGTGAACCACGGCGCAGCGGACGAAGGGCTCCAAGCCGGCGTCAAAGAGGCCCTTGCTCCGCTTGGCTCCCTTGGCAATGCCGCGCAGGAGCCCGGACTCGCGGGTAAACAGGGTGAGGATGAGGCTGGTTTCGCTGTAGTCGCTACGGCGAAGCACCACGGCCTCGCTCTTGTGGTAGGCCACGGCTGTATCCCTGTGTGTCGTATGGTCGGGCTTTTCTCTGGTGACGGGGCTTCGCGGTCGGCTCAGTCCTCCTGCTCGGTTGGACCTTCGGGGCCGACCTCTTGGCCGGGGGTGTCCTCCCACGCGGGCCCTGCTCGCCCGGGTCGGCGCTCGAGCAGGAGCCGGGTCGCCTGGCGCTCGTAGGCCTCCAGGACGGTCAGCCTGACCCGCCCATAGGTGACAGTATCGCCCTTCTGGGGGACGTGTCCGAGCACGTGAAAGACGAAGCCGCCCACGGTTTCAAAATCCATGTCCTGAGGCAGACTCGTGCCCAGGGCCTCGTTGACGTCCTCGATGCGGGCCCGGCCGGAGAGTTGGGCCTGGCCCGGGGACAGCTCGACGATGGGTTCTTCTTCGGCGGGGCTGAATTCGTCCTCGATCTCGCCCACGATCTCTTCCAGGATGTCCTCCAGGGTGACCAGACCGGCGGTGCCTCCGTATTCGTCCAAGACCACGGCGAGGTGCACTTTGCCTCGGCGCATCTCTTCCAGGAGTTCGCCGACAGGGGTGGTCTCCGGCGTAAAGTAGGGCGGACGCATGACTTCACGGACCGCGGCGTCGGCGGGCAGGTCGCCGGTGCGTGCCAGCAGGTCACGGACGTGGACGACGCCCACCACGTCGTCACGGCTCTTCTCGAAGATGGGATACCGGGAGAAACCGCTCTGGGCGGCGATCCTCTTGACCTCCTCCAGCAGGGCCTGGGCGTGCAGGAACACGATGTCGGTGCGGGGAGTCATAATCTCGCTGACGGGTACCTCGTGAAACTCGATGACCCCCTCGATCATCTCTTTCTGTTCCTGCTCCAGCGCCCCCTCCTTTTCACCCTCGACGGCGGCGCTGAGGATCTCCTCGGCGATGGTCTCGGCCGGGGTCTCTTCGCTGCGGGCGCCGCTGAGGCGGGCACCGTACTTGCGCAGCGTCTGCCAGAGGCCGTACAGTGACCCCAGACCCCGACCCAGAAGGTGCACAAGGCGAAGCGTGGCCAGGACGATGCGCTCAGCCTGGGGTTCGGCCACGGCTGCGGGCACGCCGACCGCCACCACGACCATGGCCACCAGCAGCAGAACGAACTCTACCCATCCCCGGACTGGTTCCTGGGAGCCGTCGCCCGCGCTCAGCAGGTATGTCGACAGCACCAGCGCCCCCAGCGCCACCAGCCAGAGCAACTCGGTGACCCAGGCGTCGCGGTCCAGTCCGTCGAGGTAACGGCTCAGGTGCTCCTGGCGGTTCGTCCGACGGGCCAGTTCGTCCAGCGTACTGTGGGAGAAGTGTCGGTAACCCGCACGCAGAGCCGAGAGTACTGCGACCACCGCCGACAGCACTATGACCAGACCGACCATGGTTCCTACGGCTCTCCTTGCTTTTCGACGTGCTCCTCGGACGGCTCCTGCCAGCGCCGGGCAGTGAAGCCCGCCTCGGCCAGGTGGTCGAACTGGCGTCGCCACATCCGCCGCCGACCGGTCCGCTCGCGGTCGTCGTAGCCGGCGAGGTGCAACAGCCCGTGAATGCAGTAGAGCAACAGCTCCCCTTCCGTCGGCAGTCCTCGCCGGCGGGCTTCGGCCTCCGCCCTTTGAGCGGAGACCACTACCTCTGCGTCGACGTCCTCGGCCTGGTCGTTGGCGCCGTAGTCGAAGGCGAGCACGTCGGTGACATCGTCACAGCCGTGAAAGTCGCGGTTGAGTCGGCGGATGCGCCGGTCGGAGACCAGGACGACGCTCACGGTGCGGCCGCCGAGACCCTCGCGGGCCGCCACTCGAGCCAGTTCTCGCTCCAGTCGACGGATGTCGACCGGGAGCCGACGCTGGCGGTTCTGGACCCGCAGGCGGGGTTTTGTCTCCGGTCGCTGCGCCCCCTCCGGTTCGTCCGGTTCGCAACGGGACTCACGCTCGGCGGAGGTGGGGACGCACTCTGACTGCGGCGATCGGTTCTTTGACGGTCCTGGCTCAGGCATAAGCGATCCTGCTGTGGTAGATGGCGATGAGCGATTTGGCCACGCTTTCTTCGATCCTATGCACCTGGGCGAGGGTCAGGTTGCAGTTGTCCAGTTGTCCGTCGGCCAGGCGCTTGGCCGCCAGTTCGTGGACCAAGTCGCGGATGCGTCTGGGCGAGGGCTCGCGGACGGCGCGACTGGCCGACTCGGCGGCGTCGGCCAGCATGACGATGGCCGCTTCTTTGCTTCGGGGCTTGGGGCCCGGGTAACGGAAGTGCTCCTGGCGGGGCTCGGTTTCGGAGCCGGGGGCGCGCTGGGCCTGTTTGTAGAAGTATTCCACGAGGGTGGCTCCGTGGTGCTGTTCGATAATCTCACGCACGGGAGCGGGCAGGCTGAACTCTTCGGCCAGTTCGGCGCCGTCCCTGGTGTGAGCGGTGATGATGAGGGTGCTCAGGGTGGGGGAGAGTCGGCCATGCTTGCTCTCGCTTCCGCTCTGGTTCTCGACGAAGTACTCCGGCTTGCGCATCTTGCCGATGTCGTGGTAGTAGCCGCCCACCCGCGCCAGCAGGCTGTTGGCCCCGATGCTCTGGGCCGCTTCCTCGGCCAGGGAGGCCACCACGACACTGTGGTTGTAGGTACCGGGAGCGCGCAAAGCCAGTTCCCGCAGCAGCGGCTGCGTCGGGTCGGCCAGTTCCAGGAGACTGATGCCGGTGGCGATGCCGAACGGGCGCTCCAGCAACGGGAGCACACCCGAGAGCAGGAGCGCCGAACCTACGCCGTTGACCACGGCCAGAAGGCTGTCTTTGAGTATGGGCTGCCCGGGAAGCACCAGCAACCCCAGCCCGGCCACCGCCAGCAGTTGGGCCAGGGCCGCCAATCCCCCTACCTGCATCAGTTTCCGGCGGGTGCGGATCTCCACCGAGGCCAGCGCCGCCGTCCCGGCCCCAGCCAGCAGCACCACAAACAGGTGAAAGTCGTTTCCGGCCACCACGGCCACCAGCACCAGCATCCCGCCCGTGACCACCAGACTGAGCCGCTCGTCGTAAGCCACCGTTAGCAGAATGGCCACGAAGGCGGCCGGGATGAGCAGCGTCGGCCAGCCCATCCAGACCACCAACTTGGCCACCCCTACCAGAGCCAGTGTGAGCACCCCCAGGGTGATGAGACGCATCTCCTTGGTCAGGACCCGGGGAGCGAACCGGGCGAAGTACACCGACCAGGTGACCAAAACCAGCAGGACCAGCAGCCCATGTCCAAAGGCCTCTTTGGTGCGGTAGCGGGGGTCGAGCCGGCTCAGAGGGTCCAGGAATGCCGACTGCTCGGCCATCAGGACGGTGAACCTCTCCTCGTCGATGATGGCGCCGCGGGCGAGGATGGTCTGACCCTGTTTGTACTGGGTAGTGACGAGGGGGGTGGTGGCGGCGGCGTGGTCGCGGGCGCGCTTGGTAAGGGCCGGTTCGAAAAGGAGGCTGGGACCGACGTTGGCTGAACACCACTCGGCCAGGGCCTCGGCCGCGGGCGAGGCGGTCTCTCCCAGGATGGTGGTGGCTCGTTCGGCCACCCAGGCGCGCAGGGCCGTGGGCGTGAGCAGATCCGTCAGGAGAGCCACCTGCTGCTCGCCGTCGCGCTGGACGATGATCCGGTCCCGCCCTTCTCCCACCTCGACGGTCTTGCGGGTCTCACCAATGACCCCCCAGCGACCTACCTCGGCGAGCATCTCCTCGAAGGCCGCGCGCACCGCTTCTTCCCCTTTTCGCGCGATGACGTTGTTGAGGTCCGAGAAGGCCTCCGGGCTCGACGTGCTCCAGAGGTCGCTGGTGGTCTTCTGGTAGGTGGGCAGATCGGGGGAGCGGGTCACCAGGCTGACGGCTGCGGCCAGCCTGGCCGAGACCCGGGTCAGGGCCGAGGTGTCGCTGCGGTAGACGCTGGGGTGGGTCTGACGTTTGATTTCGCGCTGCTCTCTGGTGGCCTCCTCGTCGGGGACCTCGAAGTCGACCCGCGCGATGACGTCGCGGGTGACTTTATCCCGCAGGTGGTAGCGTGGTGGCGGGTCACCCCAGCCGAGGATAAGCACCAGCGCCAGGCCGACCACCAGAGCGATGACCAGTTTGGGTGCGGCCACCCTCAGCGTGTGGGCGTTCAACGTCCACGGAGAGGTCCAGGCGGTCAGCCTCTGGGCGGCGCCCCGTCGTCCGCCTCGCCCGCGTCGGGGTTGCCTGGCCATGGTTGGCTACCTCCGCTCAGTGGGCCGGTTGTGGCCGTCTGCGGACCCGGGGTCGCCCCGACGGCGAGACCGCTCGCGATCCACCTGGTCCCGCTCGTAGGCGTTGACGATGTTGGTGACCAGCCGATGGCGGACGATGTCGCGGGCCGTGAGGTACACGAAATCGATGCCCTCCACACCCCTGAGGATCCGCTCCACGTCCTTGAGACCGGAGGTCTGCCCCACCGGGAGGTCGATTTGGCTCACGTCACCGTTGATGATGACGCGCGAGTTCACCCCCAGGCGGGTCAGGAACATCTTCATCTGCAGAGCCGAGGAGTTCTGGGCCTCGTCCAGGATGATGAAGGAGTCGTTGAGGGTGCGGCCACGCATGAAGGCCAGGGGGATGATCTCGATCATGTCGGCGTCTATGTAGCGGCGCATCTGGGCGAAGGACATCATGTCCGCCAGGGCGTCGTAGAGGGGGCGCAGGTAGGGGTTGACCTTGGCGATCATGTCTCCAGGCAGAAAGCCCAGCTTCTCTCCGGCCTCGACGGCGGGTCGGGCCAGGACGATCTTCTTGACCTGCACCTGCTTCAGGGCCTGCACGGCCAGGGCCACGGCCAGGTAGGTCTTGCCTGTGCCCGCGGGGCCGATGCAGAAGACCAGGTCGTGGTGGGCCAGCGCGTCCACGTAGGCCTGCTGGCCGAGGGTGCGGGGGACGACCGACTTGCCGGCCACCAGGGTCTCGATGCGGGCCACCGGCCCCAGGGCGCGTTCGGCCTCCACCCGGTCAATGGCGCTCTGGACGGCGTCTGTGGTCAGGCCGCGCTGACGAGCCGCCTGGGCCAGGAGCGCCTCCAGGGCCTGACGGGCCGCGGCCACCGCTGAGGCGGACCCGTCCAACTGCACGAACCGCTCCCGCGCGACCACGGTCACTTCGAAGGCCTCGCGCAGTCGCCGCAGGTGGCGGTCGCCGCTGCCGAAGAGGTCCTGCGGGGAGACACCCTCGGGCAGTTCGATAACCGTTTTGGTCTTTGACGTCTGGGCTTCGTCCATCGCCGGACTCGCTTGAGGGCCCCTTTAGATCAACAGGCGAAACAGGACGTAGGCCACCGGAGCAGCGGCGGTGAGGCTGTCCACCATGTCGAGCACACCTCCGAAGCCGGGAAGCAGGGAAGCCGAGTCCTTGGCTTTTAGTTTCCGCTTGATGTAGGACTCGGCCAGGTCGCCTACCTGCGCCGCCACGCTCACCAGAACACCGAACAGCACGGCCTGGCCCACGGTCAACGGAAAGCCAGAGAGCCGGACCAGCAACAGGACTATCGCCAGGCTCACCACCACGGCCCCGATAGCCCCCTCTAACGATTTATTGGGGCTCACGCGGGGGGCCAGGCGGTGACGGCCCAGCCGCGTGCCCACATAGTACGCTGAGACGTCGGACCCCTTGGCCACACCGAGAAGGAGCAGCACTCCCAGCACTCCGACCCCCGGCACTTCTGCCACCCGCACTACGAACCCCAGGCAGCCCCACACGTAGAGCAGCCCCAGGGCAGGGACCGCCAGTGAGGCGACGCTATGAGTCAGGCCTCCCCGGAACCAATCGACCAGAAACAGCCCCAGGAGAAACACCACCAGCGCCACCGCCGACCATTCCAGTTCTCCGGTGAGGTCACCGCCGGCCACCAGCGGCCCCGCCGCCAGCACCGTCACCAGGGCTACCCCCCAGAACCGGTGGGGCCTGGCCACCGCCGCCAACGAATAAAGTTCCAGCAGGGCCATCACCATGACGACCCACATCAGGAGGGATAGAGCCACCACTCCCTTCGTCCACCAGTCCACCACCAGCACCGCCGCCACCGCTGCGGCCTGGAGGGAGCCCCAGAGGAGCCTGGCCTGCTCTACGGAGGTGCTTTCGGCGGCGTGTTGCTGAGTAGGGGCGTCTGGGCTGGATTGACGGCCCCGAACTTCCTCGCCCTCCGCTGGTACTCCTGGAGCGCCTGCCAAAGATGTTCCTTCCTGAAGTCGGGCCAACAGACCTCCGTCGACCAAAACTCAGCGTAGGAAGCCTGCCAGAGCAGAAAGTTGCTCAGCCTCATCTCCCCGGCCGTGCGGATGATCAGGTCGGGGTCGGACAGCCCGGCCGTGTCCAGTCGGGCCGCCAGCGCCGCCTCATTCACCGCCTCGCCACTCAGTATACCCCGGTCCACGTCCTGGAGCAACCGTCTCACCGCCTGAACGATCTCGGTCCGGCTGCCATAGTTGAGCGCCAGGGTGAGCACCATCCCGGTATTGTCGGCCGTCTCCTGCAAAGAGCGTCGAATCTCCCGGCGGACGCGCTCGGGGAACGGATCCCAGTCGCCGATGATGTGGAGCCTGATGTTGTTCTCTTCGAGGGTGGGCCGCTCCTGGCGCAGATACCGACGGAGCAGTCCCATCAGATAGATTACCTCCTGGCGTGGCCGCCGGCTGTAGTTTTCGCGGGAGAGGGCATAGAGCGTGAGATAGTCAATCCCAGGCAGTTTGCAGCACTCGGTGGTGACCTCCCGGATGCTCTTGATGCCCTGCTGGTGTCCGTAGGTACGGGGCCGGCGACGGGCGCGAGCCCAGCGACCGTTTCCGTCCATGATGATGGCGACGTGGCGAGGCACCCGCTCAAACCGGGGTGGGATCTGCGACCTCTGCGGTCGCTTCGCTCCCTCCGATTGGCTCCCCGGCGCTGCTGCCCCTGGGCCGTGCTCGGGGCAGTGAGCACGCCGAACCACGTCCGGCTCTTGGGCCGATCTCAGTGTGACTCTCCTTGGCGCGGCGGTGGTGCCCGGTCCGACTTTACGAGTCTTTTCGGAGGATGACCTGATCCCGTTCCGGGCCCACGCAGACCATGGTGACCGGCACCCCGAGCGCGTCCTGTACGTAGTCAACGTACTGCTGGGCTTGATCGGGCAGGTCGGCGAGCCGCCGGGCTCCCCCCAACTCGGGCGACCAGCCAGGCAGCTCCTCGTACACGGGTTCCGCCGATTCCAGGTCCGCCAACCCGGCCGGGAAGGTCCCAACGACCTCCCCTCCGATACGGTAACCCCGGCAGACCTTCACCGTTTCCAACCCCGAAAGGATGTCCAGTTTCGTGAGTGAGATGCTGTCCACGCCATTGAGCCTGGCGGAATACCGACCGGCCACCAGGTCCAGCCAGCCACAGCGTCGCGGTCGGCCGGTGGTGGCTCCGAACTCCTTGCCGCACTCCCGCAGCCTCTCCCCCACCTCGTCAGCGAGTTCGGTGGGGAAAGGCCCCTCGCCGACACGGGTAGTGTAGGCCTTCATCACCCCCACGACCTGGTCGATGCGGTGGGGGGGAAGCCCGGCACCCGACATCGCCCCGAAGACGCTGGCGTTGGATGAGGTCACGAAAGGGTACGTCCCGTGGTCGATGTCGAGGAGCGTTCCCTGGGCCCCCTCTAAGAGCACCTGTTTGCCTTCGTCCAGCAGGCCGAGCAGCAGTTCCTCGGTGTTGCACACGTAGGGTCGAAGTTTCTCGGCGCAGTCCATGTACTCGTCGTAGATGGGCGGCCAGGCCAGTTCCGGCTCGTCGTACAGTCCGCGCAGCAGAGCATTCTTCTCCTCCACCACGGCCTGAAGCCTTTCCCGAAAGAGTTCGGGCTGGTAGAGGTCGCCCACACGCAGGCCAACCCGGGCCGCCTTGTCCGCGTAGCAAGGTCCCACGCCTTTCATTGTCGTGCCGATCTTGCCGGTAGCCCGTCGGCCCTCGGCCAGGCCGTCGAAGAGTCGGTGGTAGGGCATCACCAGGTGGGCGCGAGCACTCAGCCGCAGGTTCTCTTCAACTTCCACTCCCCGACGGCGAAGTTCACTCACCTCCTCGAGCAGAAACTTGGGGTCCACCACCACTCCGTTGCCGATGACTGCAAGCACCTGCGGTCGAAGCACGCCCGTGGGGACCAGGTGCAGAATGAACTCATCACCGCCAATAACCACGGTGTGGCCGGCGTTATTGCCCCCCTGGCTGCGGACCACGCAGTGGGCATCCGCTGAAAGTACATCCAGGACCCGAGCCTTGGCTTCGTCCCCCCACTGCAGGCCCACCACACATGCTGTCGGCATCAATAAGACTCCCCGGGTGAGTTGGCTTGGTTGCTGTCTCGCCGTCTCCGGCGGCGTCTAAAGGGTTTCTACGTATCCCTTTAGGAGACCCAGACTATCCCATCTTATAGGGTACTCAGCCGGCGCGGTGCCGTCAAGCAAATCCTGGCCCCTCACGGCGCGGCCCCGGCAGCCGGCGTGAGGCCGTCGATGAAGCGCACCAGCGACTCAGGGCCCTCCGCGAGCACCATATCGGCCGCCGCCTTCAACTGAGGCTTGGCGCCGGCAACGGCTACACCCAGCCCCGCCCAGCTCAGCATCTCGATGTCGTTGATCCCGTCGCCCACGGCCACCGCACTGTGGGCCTCGAGACCGAGGCGACGGGCTACTGCCTCGAGGGCCGCGCCCTTGTTGGCCCGGTGATTGAGAAGTTCCACATGGATGTCTTCGCTCTGGGTGACGAACAGGCGGCCCCGGTAGCGCTGGCGGAGTTCTTCGCAAATCCGATCGATGTTCGCCGACGGGACCACCAGGAGCACTTTGGTTGAGGGTTTGGTGATGGCGTGCTCGAGGTCCCCTACTACCCGGGCCCGGACCCCGTAGTTGGCCTCGTATCGCCGGACGTAGTCGTTACGCTGGGCGACCCAGAGTTCGTCGTCGATGTAGGTGTGAATGTGGAGCCGTCGACTACACGCCAGTCTGACCAACTCCAGCGTCAGGTGCAGGGGCACCGGCTCATAGAAAACCACCTCGTCGGTCTCAGGCTGGCGGGCATAGGCGCCGTTGTAGCCAATGATGGGGCTATCAAGGCCCAGCCGCTGCCAGAATGGCTCCACCGAGCAGTCCATCCGCCCGGAGCACAGCACCACTTGGATGCCTCGCCTGTGGGCGCTGGTGATGGCGCCGGACACGTCCTCTGGGAGTCGCCGATCCCTGTCCAGCACCGTCCCGTCAAGGTCGAGGGCAAGGAGTTGACACTTCGTGGTTTTCACACGGTCAGCCCCGTCGTTCGCGCGCGTGGTCCCGGTCCGGTTTCGGAAAGGAGGCATCAACGCTGCGGCTCGATGAGGGCCTTGACGACATCGTCGCCGTAGGTGTCTACTAAGGCGAAGGCCGCTTCCGTCTCCGCCAGCCCGAAGCGATGGGTGAGGAGGCTGCTCACGTCGACCCGCCCACTTGCGACCAGTTCGATGGCCTGCGGGTAGGTGGCCAGGAAGCGCCGCTCCATCAGGATGGTGAGTTCCTTTCGGCGGGCCCCGTGGATGCTCAGGGGTACGGTATCCCCGGGCGGAATGCCCACCCAGACTATTCGGCCCCCCGCCCGGCACATCTCGATAGCCTGCTGGGGTGTCTCCAGGCTGCCCGCGCACTCGAAGACCACCTCGGGGCCCAGGCCGTCGGTGAGTTCCAACGCCCGTCCGACCGGGTCGCATTCCTCTGGGTTCACGACCTTCTCAGCCCCCAGTCTCTCAGCCAACGCCCGCCGAGCCGGCAGAGGCTCTGACACGAGCACCACCCGCGCGCCCCGGTCCCGGGCCACCTGGAGCACGGTGAGGCCGATACAGCCCGCCCCCAGCACCACGGCCGGCTCGCCGGGCTCGACGTGGGACCGGTTGACTGCGTGGACGGCAACGGCCAGGGGTTCGACCATGGCCCCCTCTGCAAAACTCACGCCCTCGGGCAGGCGATGGAGGTTCCCTGGCTCGGCCAGGAAGAACTCAGCGTAGCCCCCGTCGGTGGGGGGCGTGCCGCAGAAGTTGACCTGTGGGCAGATGTGGATGAGCCCCTGTTTACAAAAGTGACACCGACCACACGGCACCGTGGGGTCAACGGCCACCCGGTGGCCAGGCTCCCAGCCCTCCACGGCGGCTCCCACCTCAGCCACTTCGCCGGCGAACTCGTGGCCCGGCACCAGGGGCGCCTTCACTACCCGGTCGCCGATGCGCCCGTCGCGGTAGTAGTGCACGTCCGAGCCACAGACCCCGACCGCCTCGACGCGCACCAGCACCTGGTCCCGGGCGATGGTGGGTGCGGGTCGCTCCTCCAGGTGCAACTGACGCGGGGCCGTGAGCACCACCGCGCGCATCGTCTTGGGAGATGTGCTGCCGTTGGTCATCATCTAAAACTCCGTAGTGCCGGAGAAGCGGAAGTCGCGGACCTTCATGGCCGGAGCCAGGACGGGACCTTCGACCAGTCGGCGGTCGCGGGAAACGGACTCAATACGGGCGAAGGCCTCCAGGGCGCTTTCGGTGAAGCGGAAGTTCTTGACCGGCTTGGTGATCTGACCATCCTCGATGAGGAAGGTGCCGTCGCGGGTCATGCCGGTGAGCACGGCCCGCATCCGCTCGGCCACGTTGGTGTAGTGGAAGCGGGTCACTAAGATGCCCCGCTCGGTGTCGGCGATCATTTGCTCCAGCGAGGAATCGCCGGGAGCAACGAAAAGGTTGATGGGCATAGGGCCGGCCGCCGAGCCCGGGCCCAGGGCGTGACCGGTCGATTGCACTTCGTCTTTGCGCGCGGTGACGGTGTCGTAGACGATTGCGCGGGCGACCCCCCGTTCGATGAGCATCACCTTCTGCTTCGGCACCCCCTCGAAGTCGAAGGGCAGGGGCAGGCCGGCTGGGTCCCAGCCATCGTCCCAGAGGGTGAGGTGTTCGCCGGTGATGGCCTGGCCCAACTTCCCCGAGACGAAGGAGCGGCCCTCCTGCACCGTCTTGGCCCCGAAGCCCAGATACCCCATGAATGAGACCAGTTCGGCCACCGCGTCCGGTTCGAGGATGGTGATATACTCGCCAGCAGGTAGTTCAACAGGGTCCTGATTCATGAGGCACTTGCTGAGGGCCCGCTCGGCCGTCTCCTCCAGGGGAAGTTGGTCGGGGTAGCGCGCGCAGGCGTAGGCGAAGCCTGTGCCCGAGCCCTTGGTGACCACCAAGTTGAGTTCCGCTTCAGAGAGCGTGGTGGCTAAGGCAACCCCGGCTGTATTGACGACGGCCAGGACGCTTACTCCCTCTGAAACGGCCCCGGCGGCCTCAGCTTCCGAAGAGGCGGCTCGCTCGGCTATGGCTTTGACGGAGTGGGCCCGGGCGTCGGGCTCGGAGCGGGCGCGGTCGGCGTGGCTGCGCGGCGGCTCGGCCGGCAGGGACTGAGGCTCGGCGAGCACAGCCTGCTCGGACGGTTTCTCCAGCGACTGGGCCACTTCAGCAGCCTGCTCGAGTACCCGTTTCAGGGCTCCGGGGTTCAGGGCATTGGTGCTGGCCACGCCCGCGCGGTCACCCACGATGACCTTGGCGGTCACGCCCACGTTCTCAGTGGCCACGTTCTGGTGGATGTGGTTGGCGGTGAACCGGGTCAGGGCGCCGCTGTTGGCATGGAGGAGGAGCAGGGCGCCGTCACCAGGCGCCGACTTCAGGGCTGACTGGGCGCGGGCAAGCAGTTCATCTTCACCGATCACTTGATGACTCCCACCTGGACGTTGCGGAAGCGGGCCGGGGCGACGCCATGGCCCACGTGGGCCGTCTGGCCGGGCTCGCCCTTGCCACAGTTTGGTGTCCCCCACATCTGCCAATGCTTCTGGTTGCAGATGGCATCGCACGAGTTCCAGAACTCGGGGGTGATGCCGGTGTAAGTGGGGTTCTTGTACATCTGCGCCAACTTCCCGGCCTTGATCTCCCAGGCGATCTCGGTGCCGAACTGGAAGTTCAGCCGGTGGTCGTCGATGGACCAACTGCGGTTGGTGGCCAGGAAGAGGCCGCCGTCGGTGTCGGCGATGAGGTCGTCCAGTTCCCACTCACCGGGCAGCAGATTGATGTTGGTCATGCGGATGAGCGGGATGCTCCGCCACCCGTCGGCCCGCATGGCCCCGCCACTTCTCCGGCCGATAACCGGCGCGGTCTCCCGGCTGGTCAGGTAGCCGGCGAAGAGGCCGTCCTTGATGATGTCAACCCGCTGAGCGGGCACACCCTCGTCGTCGTAGCCGAAGGTGCCTAAGCCGCCGGGCACCGTAGCGTCGGCAACGACGTTGACGATGTCGGAGCCGTACTTCAGTGAGTCCAACTTGTCCACGGTGAGGAAGGAGGTGCCCGCGTAACTGGCTTCGGTTCCCAGGACCCGGTCCAGTTCTATGGGGTGGCCGATGGACTCGTGCACCTGAAGGGTCAGTTGGCCGCCGTCGATGACGACGTCCCGCCGACCGGAAGGGCACTGGGGCGCAGACAGCAGGGCCGCAGCCTCCTCGGCCACCCGTTCGGCCTGGCTGACGACGTCCAGGCCGCTGAAGTACTCGTAGCCCGCGGTGGCGAAGTTGCCACGGAAGGAGTTGGGGTAGGAACGGACCTGGACGTCGTTCTCGGCAACGGCGGTGGCGGCGATGCCACCTCCGGTCTCGACGACGTGCTGATCCGTGCGCGTGCCCTCGGTGGAGGCGAAGAGTTTCCGGGTGTCGTAGGCGCTGAAGAAGGCCTGAGAGACGCGTACCCCCGGTTTCATCATCAGTTCGCTGGCCCGAACCAGAACGTCCAGTTTGTCCGTGAGGGGGACGGCGAAGGGGTCCTGTGCATGGGGGGTCTCGTAGGAACCGGTCGCGGGCTCAACTTCACCCAACTTCACCTGGCCTGCCCGCACCAGCGCTGACGCTCGGGCCACCTTGATGGCCAACTTGGCGGTGCGGAGCACCTCCTCGCGCTCAAGCGACCCTACCGCAGCGAACCCCCAGCAGCCATCCACCAACACCCGGATGCCCACCCCCCGGGATTCGCTGCGGGCGATGCTCTCGGGGGCGCCGTTGCGCACCTCGGCCGACTCGCTCTTGCCCAGCACCACGCGGACGTCGCCGTAGTCCACGCCGGCCAGTTCCAGTTGGTTGAGGGCGACCTCAGCCAGTTCTTTCATGCGCGTTTCTCCGAAGGAGTCTGAAGATCGGCGGCCCCGCGGGCAAACACCCGCCGAGCCGAACCTGCGGCAGCAGTCTACCGCCGGGGCAGCGCGAAATCAAGGCACATCCGCTTCAATCCCGGACCCGTGTAGCCGGGGTCCCCGGTCCGGGTACGACTACCAACGGTAGAGGCGGTCTTTTGTGTTGACACGACCGGCAGTTGAGGAGTAGCGTGTTCCGAACGTCGAACGAGGGGATGTTGGACGAGACTCGGGACGCGTTCCGTTTGAGCGTTTTCTGAACGAGTGAGGTATGTAGTGCGTCACGAACGGTTGCGACGTCGGTTGATGATGCTCAAGGTGGGGGGCCT
Source organism: uncultured bacterium (assembly GCA_965372835.1). Classification (GTDB taxonomy): domain Bacteria; phylum Planctomycetota; class DG-23; order CBDVDV01; family CBDVDV01; genus CBDVDV01. Next base: position 21,604 of record CBDVDV010000029.1, read on the forward strand.
GGTCCTGGCCGGCATCGTAGTCCTGGCCGGTGTGTTCTGGGTGGGTCAGTCATTGTCGGGACTGACCCAGCCTTTGCGAGGGCTGGCTGCGGTGCTGGGCTTCGTGGTCTTCTTCCTGCTGGCGGCGTTTCTGGTGCTGAGCATTGAGGTGCTGGTGGGCACAATCAACGCTCTCCTGCAGATTTCCAGCGACACCGAAAGGCTGACCGAACTGTTGGCCAAGGGGTTGGGGGCTGAGGACACCCAGAGGCTGCTTCGGCGCATCGAGTCGGCCTCGCTGCTTTCGGAAGAGGAGCGTCGTCGCCGCGGTCAGGCCCAGGAGTTGGCGGCTGTGGTGGAAGACATCGAGGAGGCAGAGCGGGCGCAGCACTGGAACGAGGTGTACCCGCTTGTGGAGGAACTTATCCGCCGCTTCCCCGACGCCCAGGCCGCCCTCCGCTATCAGACACAGCGCGACGAAATCCGCCAGCGGGCCCTGGAGCAGGACCTGAAAGCCGTGCGCAAAGAGGCCGAGCAGGTGGGCGCCCAGGGCAACTGGGCCCTGGCTTTGGCCCTGGTGGACCGGCTCGACCGTCGGTACCCCACCACCCCCGCCGTCCAGGAACTCCGTGGGCAACTGGCCCGTCAGCGAGAGGCCGCCGAGGCGGAAGAACTCAGCGCCCTGGTGGCCCGGGTGGAAGCCCATATCAGCGCCGGCGATTGGACCCAGGCCCAGTTGACCGGTGAGCGGCTCGCCCGCCGGTTCCCCCACAGCCAGCAGGTGGTCGGTCTGATGGAGCGCATCCGCACCCTCGCCGACCAGGACCGCCAGGCCAATAAGGCCGACCTGGAGACGGCCATCAAGGACTTCATCCAGCAGCGCCGGTGGCAGGACGCCGTGGAGCGGACGCGGCTCTACCTGGAACTCTACCCCGACAGCCCTGAGGCGAAGGGCCTGCGCGACCGACTCCCTCGCCTCGAGGCCAACGCCGACGCCGAAGTGCGCGACCGTCTTCTCGGTTCCGTCAAGCAGGCCATGAACTCCCGCCAATACAACCAGGCCCACCAACTGGCCAGCGAGTTCCTCGAACGTTATCCCGAAAGCAAGGAGGCTGAGGTCATCCGTCGGGACCTGGACCGGTTGCGCGAGCGCGCCGACCAGGCGCTTGCTCGGAAGGGCCCTCCCGACGAGTCGCCGACGCGCCAAAGCCGCGTTGGCGACGGCGCGGAGCCCGGCGGCGAGTCCCCCCAAGCCCAGTAACCTCGCTCAGCGAGAGGCGTGCATCTCTTCCCAGAGTCGGCGGATTGCCCTCACGCTGCTCACCACCTCTTCCCAGCAGGAAAAGAGACACTCCAGGGTCAGGGCTTCTTCGTAGCCCACGCTCGCCAGCAGCCCCAGGGCCTCCCGCAGTCGTGGGGCAGGGGGGGTGACGGGCAGATGGTCCCTCTCGGCGGTAGCCTGGTGAAGGTGGGTGTGGATGGTGCGCGCGATGAACTCCTTCGGCGGAGGCCAAATGTCGTCGCCACGGGCCAGGTTCACGATGGTGTGGCCCACGTCCCAGCAGATGCTGACGTCCGCTGCGGAGACCTCATCAACTACGGCCAGGACTTCAGCGCACGTGCTGCCGACCTTGGTCCATGCCTGCCGGCGGGGACGCACCTCAAAGGCCAGTCGAAGGGGCGTCTCCAGGCGGATGGACTCGGCTGAAAGCCACCGGAGGAAAGCGACCGAAGTCGCTCGTGCCCGGCTCTCGACTGCCGGCGTCACCCCCGCAGCGTTGACCCCGTGTACTACGAGGACCGGTCCGGGGGAGCGAAGCGACAGCATCCTAAGGCTGCCGAGCCATGCCCGGTAGTAGTCACCCACTCGGTCCCGACCATCCACAAAGTCCTGGAGGTCCAGCGCGTCGGGGTAGGGCGTGTGGAAACTCAGACCGAAGCCCCGCCCGAGCAGTTCGCCCGCAAAAGCGAAGAAGTCTTCGTCGCGGGGGCAGTTGGGGAGGGTCAGTTCGAGCGACCTGACACCCAGACGGCCGAGTTCCCTCCACACGTTCCGGGGCAGGTCTGCTACCCCGGCGATCGCCGCGCGCGACCGCACGGAAAGACCCAGCGCGCCACCGCGGTTATCCCCGATACACATAGCACTCCCCGGGGCCGAGGATGGGGCACTCAATCTCGGGCGCCAGGCTGAACAGGCGCTCCTTGAGCACCCCGGCGTGCATGAAGCGCCAGACCTTGTGATAGGGGTGGCGGAACTCAGCCAGATGGGTGAGCAATACCACCTGCGGATGCAGGTCGGCCAGGAAGCGGGCCTGCTCGTCCAACATCTCAGGCACCCAGGTGAGGGAGCCCTCGCGGGCGTGGGCGTCGTCGTAGGCGTAAAGGCTGTGGATGAGGATGTCACACCGCTGGGCCCCCTCGAGGCCGGGGGGCTGGAACAGGCGATTGTCGCCGGCGTGCACGACCGTGACGTCACCAACACTTATCGCAAAGGCTACGGAGTTGGGTATCTGTCGATGCAGATGGTCGGCAGGCAGAGCCTTGACCCGGGCGCCTTTGAAAACCGTGGCCTCGCCCGCCTCCAGTTCCACTACCTGCTTTTCGGGCACCTCGTTGCGGTAGAGCACACGGGCGGTGTCGGGATGGCAGAAGATCGGTGGCTCACCCAACTCGGCCAGTACGGCGATGTCCCGAGCGCAGCAGTGGTCGGCGTGCTGGTGGGTGATGAGGAGCGCGTCCAGGGCGGCGAAAAGGGCCAGGCGCTCCTCCCGACTCACGCCCAGGTCGTCCAGGAGAGCGAGGTCCATGCCGAGGAGCAGGTGACGTGAGCGCAGGACCCAGCCGGCGTTGTATAGATGCCAGAGCGCCACCTCCCCAGGAGGCGTTTCTCGCTTCACGGCCTTCAAGACCCGGCTCAGAAGCGCGGGAAAGTCCCGCTGAAGCGTCGAGACGTAGTCTTCCCAGGCTTGCCTCCAGTAGGCTTCGCCACGCTGGCGTTGGTCGGGCACAGGTCGAGGTACCTCAGAGGGCGGTTTCATCGAAGGTGTTCAGGACATAGGCTGCGGCTTCTTCCAGCGCGGCTTTCGCGCTGCCTTGGGGCAGAGGGGCCAGTGCCCGCCGGGCCCGCCCGAGCCAGTCGGCAGCGGTTTCGCGGACCCGCCGACAGGCTCCGGAGGCAACTATCCGCCGACCGAGGTCGGCCCGCTGTCGCTCATCTCCGCTGCGGAGGACCCCCGCGGCCCACTCCCGCTCCGCTCCGTCGCAATACTCCAGGTGGTAGATGAGGGGAAGGGTGACACACCCACGGGCCAGACCCGCGCCTCCCGGGGTCGGGTCCGTCGTCACGTCCCGGTAATCGTCGGCCAACTGGTAGGCGAGGCCCAGAGCCCGGCCGTACTGGCGGAGCCTGCGTCGCACCGAGCCGCCACCACCCGAGAGCATCGCTCCCAGCCCCGCGGCCAGGCCGAAGAGACTGGCCGTCTTTGCCCTGGCGATCTGCAAGTACTCCTTAGCGCTCAGCCCGAGGTCGCCTCGCCGATGGGTGTGGAGGAGTTCGGCTTCGCTCACGGCCCGGGCCGCGGCCAGCAAAAGCCTGGTCACCGCAGGAGACTCGGTCCGGCGGGCCACTTCCAGCGCCCGGCCGAAGACCACGTCACCCACCAGCATGGCTTCGCTGGCGCCCCAGCAGGCCTGGATACTCAAAGTACCCCGGCGCAGTTGGTCGCCGTCGACAATGTCGTCGTGGATGAGGCTGGCCGTGTGGAGCAGTTCCACGGCGGTGGCCACGGCAACGTGCTCTCCGCTGAGCCCACCCACCATCTGACCCGCCAGGAGCAGCAGGGCGGGACGAATGAGTTTGCCCTGACTGGCCTGGAGGCCCCCGAAAACGTCCGTCAACTCAGGTGTGGGCGGCTCCAGCCACCGGCTGACCTTTCGGCCGACGTCTTCCAACGCGGCACGGATGGGCGCGCAGACCCGGGCCAGTGGGCGAGCAGCCAGCCCCTGAACCCGCCTGCGATTTGTATGGGCGATGGTCACCTCAGTTGGGTCTCCGACCTCTGCGGTCGCTGCGCTCCCTCCGATTAACCTCTCCGCACCTCTCACTCAGGTGCCGCGACCAACACTACCTGCGCGCCGACCCTCTGAGTCTACGGGTTAGCGTGCTCCGGCGCAAGCGAGTGCAACCTGTGAGAGCACATGCGCCTTTGCTTTTGCACGCCCGACGGGATAGGCTGAACCGTGTGTCTTGGACTCGGAAAGCAGAGCACAATGAAGGCCCGGCCCCACTCATTCTCCAGGGAGGAAAGGCTCAAGCGTCAGCGCGACTTTGCCCTCGTTTTCTCGGAGGGGAAGGCCGTGTCCGACCGCTGGTTGGTGGTACACGCCTGCCCCAACGGACTGCCCCACAGCCGCTTGGGCCTCGCCGTGGGCAAGAAGCACGGGAACGCTGTCGCCCGCAACCGACTCAAAAGGCTGCTCCGGGAGGCCTATCGCACCCGGAAGCCCGAGCTGCCTCCGGGTTACGATCTGGTCGTCGTGCCACGGGAGGGCTGCCCCGACGATGTGCGGGTCCTGTCCGACAGTCTGGCCGGACTCCTCAAGCGCCTTCCTCGAATGTTCGCTACGCCCTCCGTATCGCAGGAGAAGGACGGCCAGTGAACACGCCAAAGCGGATGCGCCAGGGCCCTCTCTCCGACGGTCAACGTCCCTCAGGCGTCACCACGGCCGTCGTCTTCCTGGTCAGGCTTTACCGGATGGGAGTTTCTCCACTGCTGGGAAGGAACTGCCGGTTCGAGCCCACCTGCAGCCAGTACATGACTCAGGCTCTGTCTAAACATGGAGTGCTGAAGGGCTTGTTACTGGGACTTCGGCGCGTGCTCCGTTGCCACCCCCTTTCGAAGGGGGGCTACGACCCGGTGCCTTGAAGGGGCCTGGTCCTTCAAGCGGTCACTGTCAGGATAACAGCAAGGGGGTCGCCGTCATGAGTGCCATAAGTGCTATCGAGGAGCCGGCCCGCAGCGTCCCCGTCATTGAGGAGGCCGAGGTCGTGGTCGTAGGAGGCGGCCCGGCGGGGGTGGCGGCCGCGGTGTCGGCGGCCCGGGCCGGCGCGGAGGTGGTGCTCGTCGAGCGCTACGGCCATCTGGGTGGACTGGCCACCGGGGGACTGGTCATCCTCCTGGACTGCTACTCGGGCGGCGGCGAGATTGTCATCAAAGGCTTCGCCCGGGAGGTGTGGGAAGCGCTCGAGGCCGAGGGGTGCGTTCGTCGCTCCCCTTCAGAAGAGAAGACCTCCATTCTCTTCGACCCCGAAGCGCTGAAGTACGTGTATCTCAGCCTGGCCCGGAGCGCGGGCGTCCGCTTCCTCCTTCACTCCTGGGCGGCCGCGGCAGTGATGGACGGTCAGACCCTGGCGGCGGTGCTGGTCGAATCCAAGTCGGGTCGTCAGGCGGTGCGGGGCCGGGTCTTCGTCGATGCCAGCGGCGACGCCGACCTGGTGGCCTGGGCCGGGGCACCGTTCGAACTGGAGGAACATCCCCTCGGGGTCGGTCTCATCGCCCGGCTGGGTGCGGTGGATTGGACCCGTTACCAGCGCTTCATCGCCGAGCAGCCTGAAGAGTGGCAGCGTCTCCGGGAAGAGTACCGCCGGTCGGGGGGCATCGGGGGCACAAGCATGGCCTGGCGCGACGACGTGGTCTGGAACAACAACGGCATCCCCGGTAACGGGCTGGACGTCAAAGACCTGACGCGCCTGGAGGTCACCCTCAGGCAGAAACTCTGGGACTACTGGCGCTTCTACCGAGAGCACGTGCCCGGGTACGAGAACTCCTTCCTCCTGGACACGGCCAGCCAAATCGGCGTGCGGGCGACCCGCCGACCCGTGGGCCCGTATCAACTCACCATGGCCGACATTGACGCGGGCCGAAGTTTTCCCGACTCTATCGGCGTGGGCAACCTGTGGAACAGCCAAGGCACCTACGACATCCCCTGCCGAGCGCTCCTCCCCCAGGGGGTGAGCAACCTGCTCGTGGCCGGCCGCTGCATCAGCGCCGACCACCAGGCCACCGACGTCACCCGCACCATCCCCGTCTGCATGGTCACGGGGCAGGGGGCCGGGGTCGCTGCGGCCCTTGCCGCCCGGGCCGGGTCAGCCACTCAGGAGGTCGACCTGAGCACACTCCAGGCAGAACTGCTCCGTCAGCAGG
>CBDVDV010000030.1:0-27767 GCA_965372835.1 uncultured bacterium
TTGAGCGCTGGTTGCGGGAGGCGGGGGTCGAGGTGGACCTGACCAGCCAGTAGCGCTGGGGGCTCCAGCATTTCCGCCTGGGTCGGTGTAGAGTGTTCAGCACGGGGAACTCGCCCCGAAAGTAAGGGCTTGTTTGACCTGGGCGGTCAGGGCCGTAAGAGAGCAGGGGGGATGGTCGGATGGGAATGCTGCCGTTTGGCAGGCGAAGGGCTGGATAGGGTACTGCCATGAAGTTATCCCGGCGCGATTTCATTCAGTGGGCCTGCGTACTGGGAGGGGCTGTAGTGGGGGGGTGGGTTTTCGTCCGGAAGTTCCTCGGCGCTTCCACAGAGACGGCCACGGACTGGGCAGCTTCGCCGAGGAGTCAGGCAAGTAAGTCGTTCCTGGCCTCAGCGTCTCAGGCCGACGGCAGCGGAGGGGGAACCGGCGCCCGACCGATACGAGTAGCAGCTGTAGGAGGTAGTGAGGCGGCCGAAGACCTCACAGAAGCGATGTACTACGAAAAGCTTTCGGGCGGGGCGGTCCAGTGCCAGCTCTGTTTCCGGCAGTGCTCCATACCCGAGGGCAAGCGGGGCTTCTGCGAGAACAGGGAGAACCGTGGAGGCACCCTCTATACGCTGGTCTTCAATCGTCCCTGCGCCCTGCAAATAGACCCTATCGAAAAGGAGCCCCTTTTTCACTTCGTGCCGGCAACCAAGATCTTCTGTCTGTCAACGGCGTCCTGCAACTATCGGTGCCGATTCTGTCAGAACTGGCATCTTTCCTACAGCGCCCCGGAGGAGGTCAGGGCCCGTCACCTCACGGCGTCTGAGTTGGTGCAACTGGCCAAGAAGAATGGCTGCCCCACCATCTCGCACACCTATGCCGAGCCCACCGTCCACTTTGAGTACCTCCTGGCCGTCGCTCGGGAAGCGCGCAAGCAAGGTCTGCGCTTCATCTACCACACCAACCTTGGCATCATGCCTGAACCGCTGAAAGAAATCCTGCCGCTGCTCAGCGCTCTTTCTATAGACCTGAAGGGCTTTGATGCCGGGTACTACCAGCGCATGTGCTATGCGAGCCTGGACCGGGTGCTTGAGAACCTCAAGACTGTCCGCGCGTCGGGGACCTACTTTGAACTTATCAACCTGGTCCTGCCGACGCAGAACGACGATCCCAAGCAGATCGAGAAGATGTCCAACTGGATCAGGGATACCCTGGGCGCGGACACGCCACTCCATTTCTCTCGCTTTGTCCCCACCCACAGGTTCAGGGAGCTGCCGCCGACCCCGATAAGAACACTTGACCGCTGTCGTGATACCGCCCGGAAGGCGGGTCTGAACTTCGTCTACATCGGCAACGTGCCAGGGCACGAAGGGAACTCGACCTTCTGCCCCGACTGCGGGGAACGCCTCATCCATCGTCGCCATTTCGCGGTTCGGGAAAACCGGGTTCGCCAGGGACGGTGTCCCGATTGTGACCGCGAGCTCCCCGGTGTGTGGGCCTGAGCATGGGGGTAGGTAGACGAGTTAGCGCCGGGCTCTTTGTCGGCGGCGCCTGCGCGGTTTCCGGGCAGATCATCCTGCTTCGTGAGCTGCTGGTTGTCTTCCACGGTAACGAACTGTCCCTGGGAGCCATATTGGCTGGCTGGCTGCTCTGGGGAGCGGCGGGAAGTTGGCTCATCGGCAGCCGCGCGGACCGCTTCCGCCGTCCTGTGCTCGTCTTGGCGGTTCTGCTGGCTTTGGCTTCGGTGCTGATCCCCGCCACCGTTTTCGCCAGCGCCTGCATCAAGAGGGCGGTGGGTGCGTCTCCGGCTGAGACGCTGGGGTTTTTTGCGTTCCTGCCGGCGGTGCTCGTACTCCTGGGGCCGATGTGTTTCGTTCTGGGAAGCCTGTTTGCCGTGGGCGCGCGGATACTGGCTGAGTTGGCGCCGGCGCGGAATGAGGTCAGTCGCGCCTATCTTCTGGAGAGCGCCGGGGCAGGGGTCGGTGGTCTGGTCATCTCGCTCTGGGTGCTTCCTCGCTTGCAGCCACTTGCACTTTCCTTTGTTCTGGGTGTCGTGCTCCTCGGTATCAGCCTTCTCCTGGTGGGGGAGGTGCGTTCGCGGCGGAAGCGAGTGTCGATCCGCTTGGCGCTGGCGGCCGTCATGGCTGCCTATGTCGCCGGCGCTCTTCATCCGCTGCCGGACACCGTCCGTCGCGGTGTGCAGTGGCAGGGAATGGGACTCCTGGAAGCAAGAAACTCCCTGCTGGGAAGTCTGGCGGCGATAAACCTGGAAGGGGAAACCAGCCTCTATGAGAACGGCTTGCTCGTGGCCACCTCCGGCTATCAGTTCCATGCTGAGGAACTGGTCCATCTTGGCATGGTTCAGCATCCGAAGCCCAGGTCTGTGCTTCTCCTCGGAGGCGGGTTGGGCGGAAGTTTGCTGGAGATACTGAAGTACCCCATCGAGCATTGCGACTACGTCGAACTTGACCCCGTGCTGGTTGATTTCGGTCGGCGACACCTGACCCCTCAAGGCCTGATGCCTCTGAGCGATCCCCGCGTCACCCTCCACCACGTGGATGGACGTTACTTCGTGAAGAACGCGCCGAGGAAGTACGACGTTGTCCTGCTCGATCTTCCGGGTCCGCGTTCGGCTCAACTCAACCGATTCTACTCGCTGGAGTTCTTCCGGGAAGTTCGCCAAGTCCTCCGAGAGGGCGGCGTCTTGCTTTTCCAAATCGCCTCTTCGGAAGTCTATCCTGCGCCGGAGCAGCGGCTGCTGCTCGCTTCCGTGCGGAAGACCGCTCGCCTGGCTTTTCCCCAGGTGGCGACCCTTCCCGGCGACATGTGCTACTTCGTACTCTCCACGGGTCCCCCGCCCGTGACCGACGCCGATACTATCCTGGCACGTCTGGACGCCCTGGAGATTGAAAGAGCCTACATCGAGGAAGCCCTGCTGTCCTTTCGGCTGACGCCGTGGCGCGCGGCGCAGTTGGAAGAGGCCTTAGGCGAAAAGGAACAAGAGGCACAAGTCAACCAGGATTTCCGGCCCGTGGGGTATCTCTACGACCTGGCTCAGTGGTCGGCGCAGTTCCCGGGGCCGCTTCGACGCTGGCTTGGGAAGATTCTTGCCACCAAGCCCCTCTGGGCCTATCTTCTTCTTCCCGCCCTTTTCCTGGTGCTTGGTCTGGTCAAGTACGTGTGGAGGGGCAGCGCTCCCGGGGCAGCCAGTGCCCCCGCACCTGGGAGCGCAGTCGAGGCCGGCGCGACCCCGTTACCGGACCAGAGGTTCGCGGTGGGAGCAGCGGTCTGCGTAACCGGCCTTTCTGAAATCGTTTTCCAGGTCACGGTCCTGGTGAGCTTCCAGGTCATTTACGGCTACCTTTTCTACCGGATCGGTGTCATGGTGGCGGCCTTCATGGCCGGGCTGGCAGTCGGGAGTTTCCTGTTCTGGCGGAAGGGCGGGCTGCCGGCGGCAGGAGCCTGGAGGTGGTTCTTGAGGGTGCACGTGGCCATTCTCCTCTATCCGGCCCTTCTGCCGTTGATCTTCAAATCTCCGCCCAGGTCGGAGATCTACATGTGCTTGCCGGCCATGGCCGGCTTTCTCGGTGGGCTTGAGTTTCCCCTGGCGGTCGGCTTATGGCAGCACTGGGGTCGGCGCGCGGGAAGTGCCGCCGGGGTGCTGTACGGCCTTGACCTGTTCGGGGCCTGTGTGGGCGCGATGATCGTCACCCCCTTCTTGATTCCTGTTGTGGGACTGGTCGGCATCTGCTGGTGGACAGTGGTTCTGAATGCGGGAACACTGGCTCTGCTTCTCTTGCCGTTCCGTCGAGGGGGTCTCCCGGTTGGCTCGAAGTCGAAGACAGTTCAGCGGCCAACGTCCTCCAGGGCTTCCCCTTGATGCGTCCATGTCCCTGCTTTTTCAGGTGCCCGAAATGGTGGTAACTTGCATGCAACACGTGCGTCGCAGGCAACGCATGCTGCGCAGCCTTCAGGGCACAATTCAGGGAACAGTTTCCGAGCAGGTCGAGGTGGCAACGTCGGGCGGGAGGATCGGCTTCCAAGTAGGGGCGCCAGTTGCCTCTTCCTCCGCAAGCCTCGAGAGAAGGCAGCGGCCCTGTACGTCTTGGCGGTATCCCGGCCGCCGACAGGGCGGAGGTCTCGGGAGCCAGGTTGATCCTCGGTAGTGACAAAGGAGAAGCGCAGGAAAGCGCCAGACTGACTTCTGAGTCGCTCGCCGCCCCCGGGCGCCCAAGAACGGATGGGTATGGGTACGAGCTCGGGATGACCCCCCGCCAAGCCCTCCCTCCACCTTATTGTCGAGGCTTCTGCCGAAAGTCCTCTCCCAGTTCGGCAAGCAAACATTCAAGGTCGAGGATGAGAAGCTTGACGGCGTCGGTCAGCCTTCGCTGCTCAGCTTCGCTCAGTGGCCCGCGTTCGGCAGAATAGCGGTCCCGGAGCGCCTGGGCGGTCTCTGAAATGCGCTCTAACCTAACCGTCGCTTCCTTGAACCCCATCGAGAGCCCCCTCTGGGCCTACAACATCAGTCTTCGAAGCGCAGGGGTGAACTGAACTTCACCGACACCCGCACTTTTGCGAGCGCCTCCTTTTCCTGACTCACGGGTGCCACCCTGACGACTGTCCCTGAACCTGACAGAAAACGAGTCCTTCCCAGGACGTGGAACCAGGAAGGTACGGCGAGGAACAGATCGACTTCCGTTCCTGGCCGCAGATCCCAGGCTTCCTCGCTTTCGAAGAGGAGGCCGCTCGCACTGACGTTCAGCGACGTCCCCCACTTTCTGCGGCCTTGCCTGAAGCTACGGAAGCTCACAGGCATCGTCACGTCCACTCGAGGATAGCTCCGTCTGTCAAGGTTATCAGCCATGACCGCACAGACCGACGCACCCAGTATTCAGTCGCTCCGACGACGAAACGCTTCTCGGTGCCCGGCCTCACTCAGCAGATGCATTTCGTTGTGGTCCGAGCGGCACTGACGTAACCTCATCATCCGCCACCGCTTTACCGCAGGCGGACCAACCGCCTATCAGCAATATCGCCTTTCGCGGGAAAGAATTTTACTAATTCTCCCCTCCTTGCCGCCGGGGGTGTAAGTCGCGTTCGTGGGTGACCTGCTGCCTCGGGGCAGGTGGCTTGGGCCACGCCGGGGCTGGGGTGGCACCCGCCACAGCCAGAGCCAAAGAAGTACAGCCGGGCTGGACTGCGCGGTTGGCCTGTCGAGGGGAACTCGCCGCCCAAGCCCGTCGAGTCAGGCAGTGGCCCGGCCGACGTGAGCGTTAGCGTGGGCTGGGCCTATCCGCGCAGCCCCAAGTCAAGCGGCTCGGGTCCGCATCTATCTGCGCCTTTCCACCGGATATGCTGTAGAGGGAAGCGCCCTTTGAGCGGTCCGCCAGGTACGTCTGGTCTCCCTGCGCCTGGACAAAAGGGTTGATGTGACGCATCGCCAGCGGTACTCTGTCGCCTGCGGGCGTACACCTGCCCCAGGGCCTTCCTGAAGGAAACAGAAAGCGATTCAGAAAGACACCACAATGAAAGTGCTGATTACGGGCGCCTCCGGCTTCCTGGGTGGGCACCTGGTGGAGGCGTTCAGGCGGGAGGGATACGAGGTGCGGGCCATGGTTCGGCGGACGAGCAAGAGGGGCTTGCCCGACTCCTCAGGCGTCGAAACTGTGGTGGGAGACCTGTTCGATCCGGAATCGCTGGCCCAGGCGGTTGCCGGCACCGACGTCGTGGTGCACGCCGCGGCGACCATGAGAGGGACGTGGGAAGACTACCAGGTGGGGACGATCGAGGGGACGGGGCACTTGCTCCGCTGCGCCGACCAGGCGGGTGTGCGCCGGTTCATCTACGTAAGTTCCATCTCCGTCTACCAGTTCTCCACCTGGCCCACCGACCGCCTGATCACCGAAGAGACACCCTATGAGACCCAGATGCTCACCAACTACTCCCGCGCCAAGATCGAAGCAGAGAGAATCGTTCGTTCCTTTCTTCCCCAAGCCCAAATGACGGTAGTCACGCTTCGACCAGGGATCATCTACGGTGAACGGGGTCCCCGGGTACTGCCCCGGCTCGGGTACCGCTGCGGAACTGACCGCTTCGTTATCGTCGGAAATGGCAAGACGATCCTGCCCGTGGTGTATGTGGGGAATCTTGTTGACGCGGTGCTGAGAGCAGTCCGGGCTGATGAAGAGACGATCGGCAGCCAGGTCCTGAACGTAGTCGATGACCAGGCATTCACCCAGAGGGAATGGCTGCAGAGGTACCAGGCGCAGGTCAACGCAAAGTTGAAGGTGTGGCGGTGCCCGTACTGGTTGGCGCTGCTCGTGGCCGGCATGTCGAGGTTGGCCGGGAGAGTGCTTCACCGGCCCTCCCCCATTCTGAAGTCGCACCTCCTCCAGTGTCGCCGGCAGTATCGGTACAGCAACGAGAGAATAAAGGACCTTCTCGGCTGGGAGCCGAGAGTCCAGGCCGAAGCGGCCTTGGAACGGACCATGAATTCATTCCGGCGCCCAACGCCCCTGAGTCGGCAGGCCAATCGGGCCTTGCTGGGCATTGACACCACCAAGAAAGCCCCGCTGCGCGTTGGCGTCATTGGCTGTGGGCGGATCGCCACGACACACCTCTCCATACTCAGCAGAATGGCCAATGCCAAGGTGGTCGCCGTCTGCGATCTGAACCCGGAGGCGGCTGCCGATGCGGCCCGGAAGTACGGTGTCGAACATTGTTACTCGAGCCCGGAAGAACTGTTCGAGGCCGACGGTGTGGATGTCATCCACGTGCTCACCCCTCCCCAGTGGCACAAGCCGGTTACCGAACTGGCGACCAAACAGGGCTGCCACGTGTACGTGGAGAAGCCCATGGCCGTCGACGCTGCGGAAGCCGAAGCCTTGGTCCGAGCAGCCGAGCAAGCGGGAGTCCTCCTGTGCGTGGGCTACAACCACGTGTTCGACCCGGTCGTGATTGAAGCCAGGCGACAGATCGAGTCGGGCGACCTGGGCGACCTTGTCTGTGCAGAAAGTTACTACGGCTTTGACCTTTCCGGCAATCGAACGGCTGCCTATGTGACCGCAGCAGGACGCCACCACTGGACGTTCAATCTTCCGGGAGGACTCTACCAGAATCTCCTGCCCCACCCGCTCTCTGTCCTTCTGGATGTCGTGGGTGCTCCCGGTGAGATGGTGGCCATGACTCGTGATATGAAGGTAGTGCCTTACCAACAGTCGGATGAGCTCCGCGTGCTCATGCAGGCGGAGAGGGCTCAGGGCCTGCTCAGCCTATCGCTGGCAGCCAGTCCCCGCTTCCAGTACCTGAGAGTCTTCGGCACAAAGAAGTCTCTGTTCGTCGACATGTTGAACAAGGTGCTCATCTGCCAGCGTACGGGCGGGCCATTGCCGAAAGCCATCAGTCGAGGTCTGAACAACTTCAAGCAGGCCTGGCGGACATTCGCCGGTACGGTGCGAGGCATGACCCAAGTGCTCCTGGGTAAGTGGACACCTTATGAAGGTACGGAGATTCTTATCCGTGAGTTCTACAGCGCCATTCACGAAGGCCGACCGTCTCCCATTCCCGGGCGGGCTGGCCTCCAGGTCATGAAGGCGATGGATAGTATATGGGAGCAGGTTGACGTCCACGGCTCCGTCAGCAGTAGGCCTGGCCGGGACTGAGGCGTCTCGGCAGCAGGCCGTCCAGGAGCCGGAGCAGCACTTCGCCTGCCCCCCAGCCGGGTAGGATCCCCCCTACTGCTGGCCGCCGCGGTCGCAGCCATGTCTACTTTTCGCAACATCGGACGTGCCGATGTTCACATTTCTGGCGCTTGCGAGAGCGTGTATACCCGCCAAACATGGGTTTCTTCACGGGGGAAATGGCTGTCCACCAGAAACCTGGGCAAATCAGGTGAGAAAGGCACGTTGAGACAAGCACTCCCAGGTACTGAATCACCGACGGTGGCACGCCTTTTGCGCCTACTTATGGCAGCGATCCCTGAGACGGCTGTTCAGCACACGCGCTGGCGTTTCGAAGGAGTTGACCGTGGCCGGGAAGAAGCGAAGAAAACGCCGAATCAGTAGGTTCCTACGAAGGCATTGGCGACTTTGGGTCCTGCTAACCTGCTTGCTTGTCGTGGGAGGGACGCTCGGCGTGTATGCCCTGACCAAGAGGGTCCCCAGGCACGTGTTGCTGGCGCGTCGGGGCAACATCTACCTTCAAAAAGGACAGTATGACAAGGCCGCCGATGAGTACAAGCGTTCCCTGGAAGTCGAGGAGTCGGCGGTCAGTCGATACAACCTTGCACAGGCGTACCTGCGAGCAGGCAAGTACGAGAAAGCCTTGGCCGAACTCGACAAAGTGGTCTCAGGCGAGATTGCCGCCGCCGACATCGCCTTGGGCAAGGCCCGGGTATACCTCCGGCGGTCCAGAAGTGAATTGGCCGTCGGGGCCGATCAGCCCCTGGATCCCGAGCAGTATCGGAAGGTCCTCGCGGACCTGAGAAACAGCGAAGCTCTCGTGTTGAACCGCATCCATAGTGCGGAGAAGGAATCAGGCGCCTACTTGCTTCTTGGAGAGATCAGGGAGGCGAGAGCCGTGGCCCACGTCCAACGCGTCCTGGCCCTCGAGAAGGAAATCGAGGTCACCCAGCGCACGGCCACAGGAACCCAGGCCGAGAGACGGGTCGGCCTTCTGGTTCGACAGACAACTCAGATCTTCCACTTGACCGACGAGGCACGAAAACACGCCATTTGGGCCTACCAGCGCGCCCTGGAAGACAACCCCGGCCTGCTCAGGGCGAAGATCGCTTGTGGCCGACTGGCCATTGCGCTGCGCCAGCCCGAGGTGGAACTGGCCGAAGAGATGCTGCAGGGCGTCCTCCAGCAGGACCCCAAAAACGTGGAGGCCGGCCGACTCCTGGCCGGACTGTACCTGGGTGTTGGCCGTCCGGACGACGCCATTGAGGCGATTCGGCAGGCTCTTGCCGTGAGTCCTGAAGACCGCAATCTGCAGAGCCTATGCGCCAGGATCCTGCTGGAGGTGGGAGAGTTCGAGCAGGCAGCGGCCATTTCCGCCGACACCCTTCGCCAGGCGCCAGGCCACAGGTCTGCTGCCTTCGTTCACGGCCAAGCCATGCTCCATCAGGGGAACTACGAGCAAGCCATCAAAGACCTGCGCGTGGCCCTGTCCGGCGAACTCCACTGGGCCCGCGCCCACTATGCCCTGGGGATGGCGCTGGAGGGGGCCGGCGACCTCCAGGAGGCGAGGCGGCTATACGGTCAGACCATCGAAGACGCCAAGCGGACGCCACTCGTGATCGATTCCGCGGTAGACGTGAACCCATCACGCAGACAGGAGTATGGCTTCAAGGCCGTCGTTGCTCTCAACCGGCTCAAGTTGAAAGAGGAACCTGCGGCAGGCGACGACGTATCCGATGAGCAGGCGCTGACGGAACAGTACCTGTCGTTGGCTAAGGGCTTCGCCGAGCGGCACCTGGAAGGTTCAGCCATAGCATACGGTCACGGACGGGCCTCCGAGGAGCAGTTCGAGGCCGCGCTTGATGAATGCGTGACCGCCCTGGGGGCCATGGCCGACGATGCAGACGCCCTTCGCAGACTGGCCGCTTTCCGAGCGCACTTTTCGGGATTGGCGTACGGACTGCGGGGAGAAGTGACATCCGCCGTCAGCTCCTATCGCCAGGCTGCCCAGGCGCTCGCAGGCGATTCGGGGGCCGCCACCCACCTCGCCAGGCAGTTCTGTTATACCGTCAGACGGGTCTACGAGTACGATCCGGACCGGGCCTTGGAACTTTGCCAGGCGGCACGCGACCCATTCGCCGACGACGGTGTCTTCATGACCTACCTTGCAGCCCTGTGCGTTGACCGTGGACAGTACGTACAAGCTGCGGAGGCGTACGAGGGCGCCCTCCGCCTCTACCCGCTCGACTTCCGACTTCGCCTGAGGCTCGGTCTCTTGCAGGCGGCTCTGCGCCAACTCGAGGAAGCCAAGTCGTCCCTGACCAGGGTTGTCGAAGCTGCCGACCGAGCGCTCGAGACGCAAACGCCTGGCTCCCTCTTGTACCAGACCGCGCTCAGTTGCCGCCGAGAAGCCTTTCTGGCACTGGCCGCGATCGCGAGGTCCGAGGGTGCCGAAGAGACAGCTCAGACCTACCTGACAAAACTGTTGGATGAAACGACCACCGATTCCCTCGTGTACCTCCTCCTACAGTCTTATGCCACCACCAGCGACTGGACGGGCGCACTCGGTCTCTTGCGCGCGCTTCCCCCCGAACGGCTCAATACCTCGGCCTTGAGACGCGTTTTAGGCACTGTGCTCATCCATAAGGGCCTTGCCGAAGCTCAACCAAACGTCAGTCTCGCCGAGAACCTTAGCCTCCGGGAAGCGGAGCGGGAACTCCTCCACTCCATCGAGATCGAGCCAAGTCCGGCCGCGGCGAGCATCCTGGGAATGCTGTACGTACTCAGTGGGCGTGAGGATGAAGCGCTCGCCTTGTACCGCAAGCTCTTGAGCGAGGAGAAGCTGGCGGAGGAGCACATCGCCCCCCTCCATGCTCTGGCCTTGCAGGTTAGTGGAGACTTGGACGGCGCTCTTGGCATCCTGTCCGCCGCCCAAGAAGAGCCTGGCACGCGGGGCTTGGCCACCTCCTTCTTCCGCACCATCAAGACGGGTCTGGGTGAACCTCCCGCTTCCGTGAAACCCCTTCCTTCCTTTCTCGACGATGCCACGGCCGGGGCCTTCAAAGAGGCCCGCCGCGTTCACCTGGAGGCCCTCCGTTCCCTCCAGGGAGAGGAGGCCGTGCGGGCGGCGCTCCACACCAACCTCCTGGTTGCCTACGTGGCGTTTCGGTGGTCGAGCCCCGCCGTCGAGCAGACTGAATCGCTCTCGGTCCTCCTGCCGGGTGACCTTTTTCCCGAACTGCTTTTGGCTGACCTGCTTGACAAAGACGGCGCTCACCAACGGGCAGTCGCTAAGTTCCGCTCCATACTGAACGACTACCCCGGGTTCCTGCCCACGTACGACATACTGGCAGGCAGCCATCTGCGCCACGGCGAGACGCTTGAGGCCCTGCGGGTCCTGCAAGACATCGTTCGTCTGGTCTCGGGCAACAAGCAGGCCAGGGTCTACGCCCGCATGGCGGAGATCTGCGAAGGCGAGCAAAGGTTCGACGAAGCCGCACGTCTGTACCGGAAATCAATCGCCGCGGCCGAGGACAACCTCCTGCTTGTGGACGCTTACAACAACCTGGCTTACCTGTGCGCCACTCACACCGGCCAGCCTGAAGAAGCCCTTGACCTCGCCATGCGTGCCGCTGACCTGGCCCCCGGCAACTTCGCCGTCGCCGACACGCTGGGTTGGGCCTGGCTGCTCAATGGCAACGCGCAGCAGGCCATCAAGCACCTCGAAGTGGCCAAAGCAGGAGCGCCTCGACACCCGAGCATCCGCTACCACTTGGGTGTCGCCTACCGTCAGGCAGGCCAGCAGGGAAGGGCGAAGCGGGAGTTCGAGCAGTCGCTCGCCATCTCGGATGAGTTCCCCGAGGTCGACGAAGCGCGCCAAGCCCTGGCTGAGGTGGCCTCGGGAGCCGCAACAGAATAGAGCGTCGGTGTTGCTCTGCTCCCTCAGCGTCCGGGCAAACGGGACCTCTCGGCGCGCAGCAGGCGCACGCGTTCCTGTGAGCACTCATGCCCAGTCTTTCCCTTGCTTCCAACACACCTTCAGCCGATAAACCAAGAGAGGCAAGGATCTTGTGAACGTAGCAAGAGGGGGCCGTCATGTCCCGTGGTCTCTTGGTCAGTTTCGCAGGCTACCCGTATACGCCGAGCAGCCTGATGCCTGACAACGGTCTGGCATCACTGGCCGCCTGCCTCCAGGAGGCTGGTCACCAGGCCAGAATCCTCGACTTCGGCACCGTGGACACTCTGGCCCGACTGTTTCCCCCGTCCCTGAGCCGAAAGGTTTCTTCCCTCATCAAGGGTGTGCTGCTGGATGAACACAAGCCCAGCCTGAGGGACAAAATGCTGCTCTGGTGGACTGACCGCAGGCTGCGCCGACACCAGCGGAAAGAGGTCGAGCGATTCGCCCGTCAACTAAGCGAGACGGCGCGAAGTTGGGGCGCCGACTTCGTGGGCTTCAAGCTCTGGACGGGCACCGGGTTCACGGCTGCGGTGACCGGAGCCGAGTTGATTCGTCGGGAACTCCCGCAGGTGAAGATCTTTGCTGGTGGTCCGCACGTCGACTATTTCGGCGAGAAGGTCTTTCTGGCCACCAACGCCTTCGACGCCCTCGTGCTCCATGAAGGCGAGCACGTGATTGTTCCGCTGGCTGAATGGGCCGCTGACGAGCGGAATCCTGAAACAATCCCAAACCTCATCTACAGGAACGGCGGCTCCTTTCGTACCACCGACGATGTGCCCCTGGCACGCTGGGAGGCGCTGCCTCTGCCCGCCTACGACGTTGATACCTACCCGGCGCTCGAGGGCGACCAGAAAATCAAGATAGGAGTCCTTGACGAGAGCCGGGGCTGTCCGCACCGCTGTTTCTTCTGCATTCACCCGGTTAAGAGCGGGGGGCGCTGGAAGGTCAAGTCACCAGAGCGCGTTCTGAGAGAGGTCCAGAACCTCCAAGAGCACCTGGGGACCAATACCTTTGTGTACGCCGGCTCCAACACCCCCGCCAAGGCAGCCACGGAAAACGCGCGCGCCCTCCTGGCTGAGGGGGTGAAGGTCCGCTACGCCTGTTTTGGCCACGTACGCGACATGCACAAGGCCGATTTCAAACTTTTGAAGCGCTCCGGGTGCCAGGCCATCTTCTACGGCGTCGAATCGGCCAGTCCCCGCATTCGCCGCGACAGCCTCAACAAGACCGGCCGTCCTGAGATCATGCGCCAGGTCCTTCGGATGACCAAAGAAGAGGGCATCTACACCATCGCCAGCATCATCTACCCTTCGCCCTGGGAGGACGAAGAGTCCAGGCGGTTGACGCTCGACTTCCTCACCGAGGTCCGACCGGATTCGGTTCCCGTCACCATTCCCGGGCTCATTCCCGGCACCACCTGGGCGCGGGAGCCGGAGAGGTTCGGGTTCGACTTCAGGGACAGCCCGTCTCTCTGGAAAGAAGCCATGACCTATGAGATCAAACTGCTCTTTCCCCCCGCCTACTGGAAGCCCCTGCCATACAGGCTGCACGGCAAGACGTCCCGGGAGTTTTTTGCTGAGTCGGCGGAGTTCGTGCGCGCCGTCGAAGACGAAGGGATGCTCACCGATGTGCCACACGAACTCTACCTGATGAGCCAGGTGCTCCAGATGGAGCCTCGGGAATTCCGAGACCTGGCTCGGGCCGCGCTCCTGGGTGGCGACGCCGAGGCGGTTGCGACCATGGTGAAAGAAATCAACGCAAGATGCCGGCCGGCACTTGAGCCAGGGCTGGCGACCTCTCAGGGCTTGGGGGAACGCTGATGGAGTTAGCGGGCCTCTGGGCTTCAACCACGCGGGTGCCCGAGCCGGCGAGCATCGAAACACCCGCCTTGGTCCGATCGTTTGAAGCCATGGCCCGCTTCCATTCTTTTCTGGACCGAGCCTTTGTTCGCCGGGTCCAACTGGTGTGTTCGCCGGTGGGCCGACTGCTCGACGTAGGCACGTGGCCGGGCTTTGTTCCCATACTCTTCCGGCCGCTCATGGCCCCGCTCTTGGGGGCGGGTTCACCGGAGTGCGCGGAAACTGGTGGGCATCAGGTGGGAAGGCCGGTTGATGTGGGCGCTCTCACTTCCGGAACCGTCGACGGATGCCCACCAGGCCTGCGAGACCTCCGGCCAGCAGCAGAAGCGTTGCTGGCTCAGGGGCTGCCACCAAGTCGTGGGAAAAGGGAGCAAACCGGGGCCCCCACTCGTTGGGGTCCTCCAGAGCAGCGATGCCGCCGAGGTCGAAATGAATAAAACGGAATCCCGAATAGGATACCGAGTAGAGCTGGATGTCGCCCGTGTCAACACCCGAGGAGCCAGGAGAGTAGTCGAGCACGGTTTCCCCCGCGGTCCCAACCATGAGATTGGGCAGATAAACGGGCCGGACGAAAGCCGGATAGAAGCCGTGCGGGGGCAGCCCTAAGGGCGTGCCAAAGTCATGAAACATCGTTCCGCCAGCCCCCAAGCGGATGTCCAGGACTGGGTCTGCAGTGGGGCCCTGGATCGTGATGTAGCCAGTCTCGTTATAGTCTTCCTCTGGCACGGCGACATAGAGGGTGACGCCAAGAATCTCCTGCACCTTCGCCGGCGTCGTCGCGCCGATGACCCAGAGGGTAAAGGGATTGGCTTCGGTGACCCACGATTCGGTGACCGGGTCATAGACCGCGCTGTCACTCCACAACTGGAGTGTGGGCACAGCCGTGGCCACGCCTGGGATGAGGAGAACTGCGGCCAGTACGAGACAGGCCCTCGCGAGTACAGGTTTCATAGTAGCATCCTCATATGCGGAACTTACTTGTCTGAAAGTCTGCCCGGGGCGCCCTGCGCGGGCTACCTGTTCCTGCCCCTTCCAGCTAGGCTGACCACTGAACCTCGTGAGTCTCGCCTTCCCTTTCCTAACTGCTCCTCATACGCAGGGCAGGCAGAGCCGCAGACCCTACCCGCCCCGCGTTGGGGTCCTTCTTTGTCGTTTCACTGAAGCGCAGCGTTCCATCAGACATATATGACGCTATGCAGCACGCCGACGCCTCAGGTACGCACCCGCTCCACCAACCAACCCAACCAGCAACAACGACATCGTCGCCGGCTCAGGCAGCGTGGTGTACTGCACGGGGTCATCACTCAGGGTGTCCCAGCCATCCGTCGTGCGCTGTCCATCGGTAAGAGCCGGGAAACCAAGTCCCGCTTTGACATAGATGTCCGCACCCGGAAACCAGAACGTGTCATTTTGGATGGGTAGCCCCGTGTTGTTGACCAGGACATCGACGAAGCCAAAAGCCGTTCCCAATCCCGTGATCAAGTCCACCGAGACCACGTAGACCGCTCCTGCGAACGGGTTGCTCACGGCGGTGCCGGGGATAGGTCCCACTGGCATGGGGACCCACTGGCCGATCAGCCACGGGGACGCTCCTGCATCGCCCAGATCGCTAACACCTGGGAAATCATCGTGATTGGGCCACGCCCCGCCGGGTCCAACGACCCAGTGTGCCGGACCGTCTCTTAAGGCGGGGTTGATCGGATCCTGGAACGTGTTCACGTTACCGGAGCTATCGGTAGGGAGGCCCTCGGGGCTGGTGTCCAGCCACATGTCAAACCGGCCACCTGCCGTGCCCAAAGCGAAGGCTGTCGTGGCATACCTCCCGCCCGGGACCAGCCCAGCTACAAGGCTGACACCCGGGGTATAGATGGCGCCGGCCCCAACCACGAGGTCGTAGAACATGCCGTCGAGTGCTTCGGCGGCCGTCTGCGCCTCGACGAAAGCCCCGGTGGTCAGGAGCCTGATCGTCGCGGCTTGTTGAATACCCCGGAGTTCAGCATCAGCACCAGGGAGGTATGGGCCTGCGATGCCCCCACCCATGTGGGTGTCTGCTACACCGTCACCAGTAGTGTCGATGTAGAATCCGCTCCAGTCGTTATAGTCGACCTCTAACGGACCTACCGGCAGCGTCAACGCTTCCGCGGGTGCTGCGGACACCCAGAGGAATGCGATGACGACTGCCAAACCAATGAACTTACGCATCAAACCTTCCTTTCTTACCAACTACTACACTTGCCTTGCCTCGAGGCATGGGGCTTTCGCCCCGGTGACGACCGCTCGCAGCCTTTCGACTCACTCATCACCTCCTTTCCGGAGCCGCCGCGGTCACTCTGCATACTCATCCACGAAAAACTTGCTCAACGTAGCTAACAGTATCCGCACGTCCAACAGCGCGCATATCTTGCGGACGTACAGCCGGTCATACCGCAGTTTGCGCTTTACACCTTCTACGCTAACGTCGTAGCCGTTTCGGACCTGAGCCAAGCCCGTGATACCGGGCCTGACCGTCAGACGTCGGTCGTAGCCTCGGATTTCCCGCCGGAGTTTCTCCACAAAATGCGGGCGCTCGGGCCGCGGTCCGACCAGGCTCATCTCGCCCCGCAAGACGTTGATGAGTTGGGGGAACTCATCGATATGCGTCCGCCTGAGAACCCGCCCCACCAGCGTCACCCGGGGGTCGCGTTTTCGCGCCCACACCGGACCGCACTCCGCCTCGGCGTCGGCGACCATGGTGCGGATCTTGAACATTCTGAAGACCTTACCGTCCTGGCCCACGCGTTCCTGCCGGTAGAAGGCCGGCCCGCGGGAGGTCAGCTTCACTAGCGCTGCCGCCAGCACGATGACGGGCGAAAGCACCACCAGCAGCACCGCGGCCCCCGCAAAGTCCAACACCGGCTTGAACCGCCGATACTGCCTTGCGATGTAGCGGAACCCCATGGCCAGCAGGCTGCCACCCACCAGGGTCAGTGTTGCTGGTTCAGCCATTGCACCCTCTACACACTGAGAAAAACTCACGGCGCACCAATCTCGCCTGGCTACAGAAGGGCAAACGGCGTTCCACATCCTCGTGAGGCCGGGCAAAATCATTCCTGGGTTGCGCAATCCCTTGCTGCACAATGGGTTATGAACACTCGCGCCGAGGGAATCCCTGCCTGCGACCACCTGACTTGCCCGTGGACGATGTTCATGAATTTCGACAGTTTCCATCTGAATACCGGTTTCGTGGCATATCTCCTTTCAACAGAGTGGGTTACGACGCTGTGGCGCAGCGCAGGCGCATTCCACGAATCGCAACGTTCCAGGACTGACCGAGGGGGGGCGACCCGCCTGCGGACCGAGGAACTCCGCCGAAGGCTGCGTCCTCCGAAGGCGGAAGCCCTACGGCAGGCGATGGCCCGCCGTCAGCGCCAGGAAGCGCGGCAACCGGGACAGACCGCCGAGAGTGAGTGTTCCGGGGACAACGCGCTGACGGGATAGCCGGTATGATGCCTGGGGACATCGGCAGGGCGGTCGGCAGGAAGGAGTCCCCCTCTCCACTTCGCTATGGGAGCGCCTCGTCTACATGGGGGATTATGTCGGCGAGGAACCCGGTCAAGCGACTTCTCGCCTCCTCCCAACGCCCCCCTGCTACGGGGGTGATGACTCGGATCAGGGCGTCGCTTGCATTCGGGTCGCGCAGACGACTCAGAGTCACGCGGATCTGCTGCTGCCAGTAACTTGCGGTGTAGCGCTTGCGGGACTTGTAGAAGTAGAACAGCAGGTGGTCCTGGCCGTCCTTTCGCAGTTCCAGTTCTCGTACCACCAGGCTGCGCCGGTGGCTGTCGGTGCCGAGGCCGAGTTCACGGTCGCGCTGGCTGGCCACCAGCCAGCCACTGCCCTTCATGCAGATCTCGGGCGGATGGGTGGCCCGGCGGGTGAACCTTGCGTAGATGACGGAAAAATCCACGTCGGGCTCGCCATCTTTCTGGTACTTCCGCGAGGTCACGTCCGTGGTGCCGAGAACGTCCAAGGTACGTTGGTCGAAACCGAGTTCCTGCCCTCTCCAGCCCCCCAGGTCGAGGGGAATCCGGGCTGCGAACTCGCTGTACTCTATCCGCGCGCGCGGCCAAACCAGGTAGAGGGATGTGGCCGTCGCTACGGCCAGGATGCCCACGGCCACCGTCAGCCTCCGGGTGACGCCGCTCGGCCTTTCCGAGTCGGCCGCCTGGGTGGCATCGACGGGTTCGTCACCCGTCGTTCCCGTGCGTCTGCGACGTCGGTCTGCCTTCCCCAGCAGAGGCAGGAGGGCCGACTCCGCAGCTACCAGGAGCACGAAGGCAACCACGAAGACAGCGAACCCCAAGCCTGTGTGTATTGGTCCGGTCTGTGACGCAGCCACACCCCAGCGCTCGGCCACCAACGTCATCAGAACGATTCGGCTCACGTTGGCGCCCAGCGCCAGGGGAACCGAGCCAGCGAGAAGCAGAAGCCGCCCGCGCGCTTTGAGGGGAGAAAAGTAGGCGTAGACGGCTGCGAAAGCGAGCAGGGAGATCAGGTAGCGGAGGCCGCTGCACACGTCGTCGACCACGATCTGTTCACCGCTCGCCAGAGTAAGGAAACTCCCCTCTTGAACCGCAATCACACCCAGCACTTCGATCACTTTCATGGCCATGCTGGCGGCCAGCATCTTCATCTGGAAGGAGATGTTCTGGATGGTCACCGTCGGAATGGGCACCATGAAGACGAGAAAGGCGAGAGGGAACGCCACAACCCGCAGCGCTCGCCTACCGGCGACGTACCAGACCAGTGCGCCCAGGCTCAGCAGCAACGATAACCCTGAGACAAAGCCGATCCGCCAGGCC
The DNA here is from genome assembly GCA_965372835.1 of uncultured bacterium. Taxonomy (GTDB): domain Bacteria; phylum Planctomycetota; class DG-23; order CBDVDV01; family CBDVDV01; genus CBDVDV01. The sequence continues at coordinate 18,323 of CBDVDV010000030.1, forward strand.
AGGCCCACCAGGTGAAGGAGCAGGGCTCCGGCGAAAAGCCCCAGGCCCCCCGCGGAGGCCTGGGGGCGGATGGACTTCAACTCTCTGCGTTTTGTCCAGAGAATGTACCCACTTACCAACGGAACCAACCATCCGTGGCTGTAATAGGAATCGGGCGCCTCCCACCTGGCTACCATCCACTGCAACGTCCACCAGTAGGTTCCCACCAGGAGTCCGCCGATAAGGACGAGCCTGGCCGTCGTCGGGATGTATCGGCTCGGGTCAGCGAGCGGGCAAGCCTTTGAGGTCATTTTTCAAACGACTCCTGCCAGATGGGCCTCTTGGCGGCGAGCAGCGACAATGGGTGGCGGGCCGATGAGGAAGTCACGATAAAGGTAGGGGTTGCCCCGGTAGCCAGCTTCGGCCGCCTTGACGATGTTATACATTTCCCGCGCGGTCACGTAGTGCAGCCGGCAACTCTGACCGTCGTTGAAAGACCCGGCCAGAGCTTCGTGCAGAACCCGCATCGGTTCCCCCAGCAGGACCTCCAGGTTTTCCTCTTGGCAGCCGTGGGTGTGGACCTTGACGAAGATCCACTCCTCCCTCCCTCGCACGCAGATGCGCTGTTGGGCCCACCGTTGCACACGACCAGGTGTGGGCGGGCGGCGGCACGAAATCTCCCCCGTTTCGATTCGGGGCAACAGTCCCCACCTGCGGTCGAGGACGCTGAGGGCCAAAGGCCCTTGTATAATCAGCAGATCTCCCTGTGGTCGTCCGCCGGCGGCCACCGCCACCCCTCGATCATGCGACTTAGGCTTCTCGGGGTCGTCAGTCGCGTAGTAGATGGAGTTGACCGTCGTCGTCTGCGTCGGGTCCGGTGCCGATGGCAGCGTGAAATCAGCGTAACAGCCACACCGGGACAGCACCTGCAGTTCGTCGTTCACTCCGCACCAGCGTCCGTCCGGCCGCGAGTTGTCCAGGGCCCAGTTGCCATGCACGAAGCCGAAACGGACCGCGCCGGTGCCGCGTTCCCGGCCCAAGAGCCCGTGCGCCCTCAGTTGCTTCTTGAAGTCCTCAAGTCGGCGGGTGAGTCCCTCTGAGGTGTCCTGGTCGTGGTGCAGGTGCACCTCCACCTCGCCCAGCCCTTGCCGCACCAGCCCGGCGAGCGCCCCCAAGTGGTCAGGGTGATATTCCTCGATGGGGTAGAAGAAGGTGTGTCTGGGGTGTCGGCCGTCGGCGTCGGTGAACTCCAGGGCCAGGGGGGGATACCGCGTGACCCAGGCCCCGATGCGCTTCCGCTGCTGGGGGAAATCGGCACCTCCCCACCCCGGCTCATAGTGGTCGGCGATGCAGAAGAGCACGTGGCGGCCCCAAAGTTCAGGCTGACCGCTAGCGGTCCGCCGGCGATGGCGGCACCTTCTGAGATAGGAGGGCAGCCAGAGATGGGCGTTCCTCCGGTGGATGGCCCGCCAGAGTAGGGCCAGAACGACCACACCGGCAGCGAACAACGCCCCAGCAGCCATCAACAGGTAAACGGTCAAACCTTTGCTCCCTAACCTTCCTGGCCCCTGGGCTGCCAGGTCGGGCCGTGCCGACCTCGGGCGAACGTCACAAAGCCCCAGAACAGACCAGCGTTCAGGACCACGAAGTAGCCGGGCAGCCGAAGCAGGCCCACCCTTGCCACCAGCGATGGACAGAGCAGACTCACGCCCGCCAGCGCGTAACCCACCACCTGCACACCGAAAAGCGCCCGACCCCACCACGCCCCGAGGAGAAACAGGTTCGCCACAAAAGCCGCCAGCAGCAAGAAGGGCACCAGCCAGCGGATGACTTTGTGCGACCAGAACGAAAAGGCCACCGGCCCCTTCCACGGGAGTAGAAGGTCCCGGCAGTGATAGAGGGCCTGCAAGTTGCCAGCCCCGATCCGCGCCCGTCGGCGGAACTCACTGGCGGCGGTGCTCCGGTTGGTTTCCGTCGCCACTGCCTCCGGATCGTACACTACCCGGTATCCCTGACTCTTGACCTTCATGGGAATGACGAAGTCATCGGTAATCAGGTGCCGAGGAACCTGGGGGAAGAGCTTTCGACGGAGGGCATAGATGGCGCCATTGGCCCCAAGCACCGAATCCAGCCGACTCTCCAGGAACTTCAGCATCACTTCGTAGCGCCAGTACGCTGGCTCAGCTGGCTCTGAGCCTTCCTCCGCCTCCAGCACGAGTTCCCCACACACCGCACCTATATCCGGGTCGGTGAAGTGTCGGACGAGCTTCCTGACGGCCTCCCGGCGGAACATGGTGTTGGCATCAGAAAGGACGAGGATCTCGCCGGTGGCCTGCTCCACACAGTCCCGGAGCACCGAAACTTTCCCTCGGCGTTCCGCAAAGCCAAAGAAGCGGACCCGGCTGTCGTCGCAAGACTTCACCGCCGCCTCGGTGCCGTCGGTTGAGCCGTCCGAGCCGATGATGACCTCGAGCCGGTCCGCCGGGTAGTCCAGCTCCAGGCAGTTGGCGACCTTCTCCGCGATGACGGCTTCTTCGTTGTAGGCGGCGACGATCAGGCTCACCTTGGGGAGGTGACCGGACTGGCGTCTGCGGTTCCTGCGGGAGAACAAAAAGCGCATGTCCCGCCCCGCCTGGGCCACCGACGCGGCGAAGAACAGAAGCACCGGATAACCCAGATACGTGTAGGCCACCAAGCCCAGGGCGGTCACAAGTATCACTGTTGCAGTCATGGCGCTCTCGTCAGTCCTCTACCGTCGTTCAGCTAGCAGCATGAGGTTGTAGGCCCACCGCCCATACGAAAGACGGCCGTCAAAGTTCATGGCCCTCTGGAGAATGACCTTGAGCCAGGCCGCCGCTGTCATCCGGGCGGCGACGGACATCGCCGCCGACGCGAGCGGGAAAAGCACCAGTCCCGTCCGGCGGACGTCCTTGATGCGAAAGTTAGATGTCAGCAATGATTCGATCTCGGTCAGAGTGTAGTGCCGATGGTGGTACAGATTGCCCGTAAACTGCGTGTTGCCGAACCGCTGGATCCTGTGGGCTACCCCTGCAATGACTCGGAGGTCCCTCTCCACCCACGTCTTGAGGTTGAAAGCGTCCAAAAAGGCGAACAGCCCCCGGTGCGGTACGGTCAGTACCAACCGGCCACCCGGGCGGAGCACACGGGCCGCCTCGGCCAGTGCCGTACCGTCATCGTCAACATGCTCCAGCACCTCAACCATCACCACCGCATCCACGTCGTCACATGGCCAGGGGACCTCATCGGCTGAGCCCACCCAGAGGGCCGCCCCCGGGTTCCGCTCCCGGGCCAGGCGCACGTGTTCGGCGTTGGTGTCGAACCCCAGAACCGCGTGGCCGGCGTCGAGCATCCGCCGAACGAGATGTCCCGCCGAGCACCCGACCTCGAGCACCTCTTGCGGCGCCTTTCCCAACCAGGAGAGCGTTTGGGTCCCCTGGCAGGTGAGCACCTGCTCGTACAAATCGTCCGCGGCAAAACGAACAGCCCGTTTACCAGCCACCGCTGATACCGTCACCAGACCGCCTCCATCGCCTTCCGCTGAGCGTGCCTGACTGGACTCCCCTCTGAGAAAGAGGCCAGAACCCTCCTGGCGTTGTGGTCCCAGGTGTGCCGCTCGAAGACCTGACGTCGAGCATCTGAGCCTACACGTCGGCGCAGCTCGCCGTCCTTCAGCAAGAGCCGCAACTTTTGCAGAAAGTCACCGAAATCGTTCGGCTCAAAGAGCAGGCCCGTTTCACCGTGCGTCACCACGTCCCTGATGCCCTGCGAACGCGGCGCCAGGACAGGTTTCCCCAGGGCCATGTACTCAAAGAGCTTAACCGGCGACGTGTAGTCGGCCGTGCCGGGGATGACGGCGACATCCATGGAGGCCACGTAGCGTGGCACCTCCTCGTGCGGCACCCGTCCGGTTAGAAGAAACAGATCTTGGACGCCGGCTCGGCGAATCTCGGTCTCAATGGCGGGCCGATGCACCCCGTCGCCGACGAGGAGGAAACGCACAGGGGGGTCCACCCCATCAAGCTCACTCGCTGCCCGGACCAGAAAGTCCAGTCGGTGGTAGGGCACAAAAGCGCCTACGTATCCGACAACCGACGTGCCCGGCTTCGGCTCAATCGCTGGGATAATGTCTTTTCGGAAGTCCTCCGGATCGATGGCGTTCGGACAGACCAGCACTTTCTCCGCGGGAGTGCCCATCTCTACCAGCACATCCTTGAACCGGCTGGATACGGTCACAACCAGGGCGCTGTGTGCCAGGACCCACCGTCCAATCCGGCGGGTGAGGTACTCAAGTACCAATGGCCGGAAGCGCCCGGCGCCCACCAGCAGATTAACCTCTTGTACAATGGGTACCCCCATGAGCCGAGCAACTAACGTCGGGGCCGCCGAGTTGGCCGTAAACCGCTCGTAAATGACGTCGGGACGCCGATGGGCCACCAGACGGAGCACATCGGCAAGAGAATACGCATTGTACGCAAGTTCTGCTGCCTCAAAGAGTACGGGCGCAGCGTCGCGGGCGAGACGCTTGAGTAGGCTTTGCAGCGTTCCCAGGGGCGTGCCACTCCCGCTGGAGTCCTCGGGTGCCCCGGCCCGCTCGTCCTCCTGCGGGCTACACCCCGGTGGGCTCGAGATGTGCACGGAATGGCCCATTCGGCGCCAAGCCTTGACCATGCCCATGATGTGCACCCGCTCGACGCGGTCACCTGCGGTGCGATGATGGTACAGGATGTGCATCGTATTCCTTGCCAACTCGTCTTCCGGTCGTTTGGCTTGGCCCCGCAAAGAGACCTAACCGATATCTACCGACGTCGCACCAAGACCGATCTCGCCCGGAGCCGTTGCCAACGTTCCGGCCCGCTCCTCGGCCCATTTCATCAACTTCAAGCAGACCAATATGGCGGCGTTGAAGCAGAGGAGTATGATGACCAGTCTCTCGAGGTCCCCGATCCGATGCCTGGTCGCGAATAGAATGCCGAATACGGCAACGTCATAGAGCAAGAGAGAGGCCATCAACCGTTTCAGCCCTCTGCCACGATTCCTGATCGCCAACAGATAGGCCAATATTACCGCGTGGTAGTAAAGCAGTATGACCACCAGACCCGCCAGGCCTTCGATTCGGTACTGCGTGTCCAGAAGCCGATGAAGAAAGAACCAGTCGCCGTAGGAGGTAAGACTACTCCCGAGACGGTGGCGTCCGAGGTACTCAATAACGGGCCAGTTCGCCAATCGGACGAAACCGCGTTCCAAGAGCAGACGCTCGACGACGCGGACAGACCTGGGGAAATCCGGGATCCAGGCCCAAAGCCCACACAGGCCGGCGAACAAGGGAACGTACCTCCGCCACCTTTTCCTGAGAAGCACTACGGGCCCCGCTACGAGCGTTCCGCCAACAAGGCCAGCGGCAAAATGGGCTGCGGGATTAGACACCAGTATGCGTCCTTCTCGCCTCGACGTTGCGAGCAGCGCCTTCCTGCGAAACCTGCCGACCGGTCACGCGCCGCAAAACACCCATGAGCTGCTCTGCGTTCCTGTCCCAATCGAGCCCAAGCGCCGTCTGCCGCACCGCCCGTCGGTCCCAGTGAGTTTTCAGGGCCTGCCTCAGTGCCTCGGCCAGGGCATCGGGATCATCCGGGGGCACCAGCAAGCCTGATGGTTCCCGAACGACCTCGGGCACGCCACCTACGGCGCTGGCCACCACCGGCGTCCCGCACGCTAAAGCTTCCCGTACCACGTTGGGCAGGCCCTCGCTTCGGCTGGGCAGACACAGCACATCGGCCGCGTTCATCCACAGCGGGATGTCGTCGTGCTTGCGGTTCCCCACAAAATGTACGTAACTGGAGAGCCCCAGGGCCCCAACACGCCGCTTGAGGCGGGCTTCCATGTCGCCGCTTCCCACCAGATACAGTTCGGCGGAAGAAGCAAGCGCCCCGTCCCTCAGCTGGCCGAATGCTTCGAGCAGACAGTCCGGCCCCTTGACCGCCCGCAGGCTGCCGACAAAAAGGATTGCCCGAGCAGCAGCAACGCCAAGCCGGGCCCTCGCCCCTTCTCTGTCCAAGATTCTGAACTGCTGGCTGTCCAAACCGTTGTAAATCGTGGTCACTTTTGCCGTCGGCACGCCCAGATCGGCGACCTTCCGGCGGAGGTCCTCGCTGACAGTGACTACGTGGTCACTGTGGAGCAAAGCGCGTACCGCAAACCTCCGGCGCAGCCCCGACTTAGGCAACGTATTGATGTCGCTCCCCCGACACTTGATGACGTAGGGACACCCCCATCGCCGGGCCAGGAGCATGGCTGCGTGACCGTGGGGGAAAGCCCAGGTCGAGTAGATGACATCAGGTGTCGTCTGGCTCACAGCCTGCCGGCAGGTTCTGGAGGCGCGCGCGGAGAGAGCCAGGGTGTATCCGCTGACGGCGGCGGCCGGCCACGGCCACACCAGGCCGAGGGGGTGAAGCACCGTTGCTGCCGGGACGACGGTATCGTCACTGCCCTCCAGCAGCCTGGCCAGGGCTGGCTTTCGGACCAGGCGCCCCAGGCTGAGCGGATTGATAACGGTGACCTCAGCCCGCCGGGCCAGCGCCTCGACCTGCTGGGCGTTGTACGATCCCAGGTCTGGCTCAAGCCGGTTTGGAAACGTGTCCGATAAGACGAGAGCTTTCATAACACCCCAGGTCCCACAGGGCTCTGCCGAACGCCCGAAGTTTCTGCGCTTGGCTCCGCCGGAAGCGGCCGTTGCCATCGAGTAGCTCCAGGTAAAGACGTTCGTACTGGTTTGCCATGGTCGCCAGGGAGAAGTTCTCCTCGGCCATCTGTCGGCCCCTGCTCGCCATCAGCTGGGCCCGTGGTGAGTACCCCCAGCTCGCGCACCGCGCACACGGCGACTTCGTGGCTCGCCTGCATTTGAACCTTTGACAGTTCCGCCACCAGGGTTTCAGTACCGCCCCGGTTCAGCGTTGTCACGATGTGCATGATCCGCATGGCGCACCTGCTCAACCTGTTTGCGCAGTGTCGACTTCGGAAATCGTCAAACGATATTTGCCGGTAGGCAGCCGGGGGATTTCACTGACGGGCTCGACTATGAGCGCCACGGCCTCGCCCAGGAAACGCCTGAGGGCCACCTGGAGGTCCCGTACGGTTTCCTCACTGAATCCTTCAGCCGGCACCACCCGTAGAATGACCCTATCGATGCTTGGCTGGTACACCTGGAACTCACGAACTTCCGGGAACTCCTTCATCACGTGGGGCAGAAGCACGCCACAACAGTATCGACCATCGGGCGTGACGATGACATCCAGCGTTCGCCCGACCACTTCCTTGATTCTGGGCAGGCCCCTCCCACAGCGACAGGCGTCGCCGTCAAGAACGGCGAGATCACCGAGACGATACCGAATCAAAGGCATGGCAAAATTGGTGAGCGTGGTAATGACTACCTCGCCGACCTGGCCCGGCTCGGCTGGCTGGCCGTTCTCGTCGACGACTTCCAGGTAGACGTTCTCGGCGTTTAGATGCATGCCGTCGTGGGCTTCGCACTCCATCGCGATATTGCAGACCTCCTGAGAGCCGTAGCGCTCGTGTACGGGCGCGCCGAAACCCTCGGCGATGACGGCCTTCTGATGCTCAAACACCTTTTCGGCCCCGAGGATGACCCCGCGCAACGGCGGCAGGCGAAGGCCCGTGGCTTTCAGGAAACGGCCGAAGACGTGGGTGGCGTCGGCTAACCCGTAGAACACGTCGGGCCGAAACTTCCACATGATGCCCACGTACCGGCGGAGATCTTCCTCGGTGAACTTGCTGCACGTCAGCACCTTCCAGCGCTTGAGCATCCAGTGCATGCGCTCCTTCAGCCGGGCCAGGCCGCGCTGGCGCGTGCGGCCGCCACCGATGCCCAGCCAGAACATGATGGTCTTGGCGCCGACAAACCAGCCGGCCATGCTGTCGGCCCGCCACCAACCGGCCGTGCGCCAGGCCAGATTGTCCCGGTCGAAACGGAACTCCACGGGCTCACCCGTCGATCCTCCCGAATGGGAGACGTAAAGCCTGCGGGCATCGTATCCCTCGGCTACCAGTTCCTCTTGGTGCTGTCGCAGGTCATCTTTGGACAGCATGGGCAGCCGAGCGAAATCCTCGAAGGACCGCATCGAACCATCGCGGGACAGGAGTCCGCCATACCGCTCACCATAGTAAGGAACGTGCTTCATGGCGAGGCGAACGGTCTTTTCCAGCGCCTCCCATTGCAGCTCCCGAATCTCCTCCGGCGACTTCCACTGAGACTCCATCAGTTGGTCGTAATACCGCAACGTCGGCCGGCCTCGCACCGAGCCTTCGTGCAGAGGCGTAATCAGGCGTCTGTAAAGCCAGGTACGCATCAGTAGGCTCCCGATCCACCGACCCCTGTTTGCGTCTCCTCCTGGACGGACGCAGGTGACAGCACGGTATCAAGCACTTGGGCCGTCTTTCTCGCAGCCTCCCGCCAGGTATACCTGTTGATGAAATCCCAGTTGGGCGTGACGCGGAGCGTGTCCTGTCCACCGTTTCCGGGCTCACGAGCAAGATTCGCGCCCCGTGGCTCCAAGCTTTTCTCCAACGCAGTTATTGACATTTAAAAACCGCAGTTTCAGTCTGCTCCAGCTTCTTTGTTATGCCGTGATTTCGAGATCACGATCTTGGCCGACCGTTTAGCCTCGAAATCACTTTTGACCGCTGCAACAAAAGCCTTTCTCCTCCAGCAGCCTCAGGTAAAGTTGCTCGTGTCGGTGCGCGCAGAGCTCCAGGCTGAACTTCTCGACCGCCATCTTGCGCCCTTCCGCGCCCATCGTTCGACGCAGTTCCGGTTTCTGGATGAGCCTCTCGATGGCAACGGACAGCGCCTCAGCATCGTCCGGTGGCACCAGGAACCCATTCCGGCCGTCTTCGACGAGTTCTGGCACGCCGCCCACGCGCGTGGCCACCACTGGCAGCCCGCTGGCCATGCCTTCGATCACGGTGAGCGGCAGTCCCTCTGTGGCGGAGGCCAGAATGAAGATGTCCATTGAGCGAAGCAACTGCGCAACGTCATTTCGCAGGCCGAAGAACTCAACGTGTTTATCCAGCCCCAGACTCCTCCGTTGGGCCTCCAGGCCACTCCTCAACGGACCGTCGCCTACGATGTGCAGCCGGACGTTGCAGCCGTTCCGGGCCAATTGAGCGGTGGCACGTAAGATGACATTGTGTCGCTTTTCGCGGGAGAGACGGCCCACGCACCCCAGCACAACCTCGCTTTCAGGCAACTTCCGGCGACGCGACGGCGAGAAGCGGTCCAGGTTTATTCCGTTGTAGATGACGGAACAGCGACCTCGTCTTATGTGCCCGCTGTGCACGCCCGCACGCTCCACGCTTTTTGCCACGGCAACGAAATGAGTTACGAACGGGTTCATGACCCTGGCCAATAGCGGCGGCGTTTCTATCTGTCCGT
>CBDVDV010000031.1:0-27460 GCA_965372835.1 uncultured bacterium
CGCCCTGCGGGCCGATGACTATGACGGCTTCATAACGGTGGAGACACACTTCGGGCCCAAGGTCTCGGCCTCCAGGCGATCGGCTGCTTGGGTGAAGACCACACTCGACGATCTGGCCAAATCCGGATAGGAGATGTCGCCAGCACAGGCAGATGTGAGGTGAAAACGTTGTGACGCAGATAGAGCGAGCACGAGCAGGGGAACTGACCGACGAACTGCAAGCCGTGGCCCAGGCTGAGGGTGTGGAGCCTGAGGCCTTGCGCGAGAAGGTCGCCTCGGGTCGCGTGGTCATCCCGGCCAGCGCCACCCGCACCCTTTCTTCACCGAGGGGCATCGGCGAGGGGCTGCGCACCAAGACCAACGCCAACATCGGCACCTCGGGCGAGGTGGCCGACCTGGAGTTGGAACTGGCCAAACTGGACGCGGCCATCACCGCCGGCGCCGATACCGTCATGGACCTGAGCACGGGCGGCGACCTGGCAGCCATTCGCCGACGGCTCCGCGAGGCCTGCTCTGTGCCTTTCGGGACCGTGCCCGTCTACGAGGCGTTCACTGAGGCCGTCCAGGCCCACGAGGTCGGGGCGGTCGCTGCGGAGGCGGTAGTGGAGGCAGTGGAGAGCCATGCGCGCGACGGCGTCGACTTCGTCACCGTGCACGTCGGCGTGACCCGGGAGGTGGTGGCGGAGTTGCGTCGCCGGCCCCGTCTCTGCGGTGTGGTCAGCCGAGGTGGGATGCTCCTGGGGGAGTGGATGCGGCTTCGGGACGAAGAGAATCCTCTCTTCGAACGCTACGACGACCTCTTGGACATCGCCCACACTTACGACCTGACTTTGAGCCTGGGCGACGGGCTTCGACCGGGTGCGCTGGCCGATGCCGGTGACCCGGCCCAGGTGAGGGAGTTGGTGGTGGTGGCCGACCTGGTCCGCCGGGCGCGGGCCGCGGGCGTGCAGGTGATGGTGGAGGGGCCGGGGCACGTTCCCCTCAGCGAGGTGGAGGCCCAGGTGCGTATGGCCAAAGCGCTGACGGACGACGCCCCCCTGTATGTCCTGGGGCCCATCGTCACGGACGTGGCTCTGGGCTACGACCACATCACCGCGGCCATCGGTGGGGCGGTGGCGGCAGCCGCCGGCGCCGACTACCTCTGCTACGTCACCCCCAGCGAGCACCTCGGACTGCCCGGGCCCGAGGAGGTGCGGGCCGGGGTGATGGCGGCCCGGATCGCCGCCCATGTTGCCGACGTGGCCAAAGGCATCCCCGGTGCTCGTCGCTGGGATGATCAGATAAGTGAGTGCCGGCGCCAGTTGGACTGGGATGGCGTGACCCGTCTTGCCCTTGACCGGGAACTGGTCGAGCGGTACCGTCGTCAGCACGGCCCCCTGCCCGGCGCCGCCTGCACCATGTGTGGCGAGTTCTGCGTGTACCGCGTGGGTGCGTCCCGCAGGACGGAGGGCTCGGGGGCGAGGTGAGGTGGTGGGGTAGCATCGCCGCCTGGGCGGGGTTTGGCTGCTCGGCGGCGAGCCGCGGAGCCACCGGCCGGCGGTTTCGCTGAAGGCGGAATCAGGATGCTCGAGGAAGAGAAGCCGAGCAGTCGAGTCCTGGGAGGGTTTGAGGTCCTGGACCTCATCGGCCAGGGGGGCATGGGGTCGGTGTACCTGGCCCGTCAGATCAGCATGGATCGGCTGGTGGCCCTCAAAATTCTCTCCCCACAACTGGCCAAGGACGAGAAGTTTCTGGAGCGTTTCTTCCGGGAAGCGCGCATGTCGGCCATGCTCAACCACGTCCACATCGTCCAGGGCATCGACGTGGGTGAGGCCGAGGGCTTCTACTACTTCGCCATGGAGTACGTCGAGGGGCCCACGCTGGCCGAGATCCTGCGCGAGCGGGGCAGACTCAGCGAGCGGGATGCCCTCAGGGTGGTGCTTCAGGTGGCCATGGCCCTGGAGCACGCCCACGACCGCGGACTGGTCCACCGCGACGTCAAACCCAGCAACATCATCTTCAGCACCACGGAAAAGGTGGTGAAACTGGCCGACCTGGGTCTGGCCAAGCGCTACCTGGAGCGGACCGCTGAGTTGACCCACGCCGGTCGGCTGGTGGGCACCCCCTACTACATGGCCCCCGAACTGGCCCAGGGCGAGGTGACTGCCGACATCCGCTCTGACATCTACTCCATGGGGGCCACCTTCTACCACACGGTCACCGGCAGGCCCCCCTTCGAAGGGAACACCCCAGCCGAAATCCTGGTCAAGCACATGAGCGAGCCGCTCACCCCACCCGACCAGGTCAACCTCCTGCTCTCCACCGGCACCTGTGAGGTCATCGAGAAGATGATGGCCAAGCAGCCCAACGACCGCTACCAGTCACCCCGTGACGTGGCCATGGACATCCGTCGACTGCTGGCCGGTCGGCCGCCGATGCTGGCCAGTTCCGAGCGGGAAAGCGAACTCCTGGAGCGAGTGGAGGAGGAGCCCAGCGAGGTCTTTGCCTCGCCCACTGCCCCCCGTTCCCGGGCCGACTCCCGCATCATTTGGGGCTTCATCATCGGCGTGGTAGTGATCATGCTGCTGCTGCTCGCCTTGCTCGTCGGCGGATAAGCGTGGCGAGACCTCTCCTGGCGAGCCCGCTTCCGCGGCAGGTGCGGGGACGGGCTCCTGGCGCTTCGTCCGGACTGGGCTGATGAGAAGGGGAGCAAGCGTGAAGGTCGCGGTCATCTATCATTCCGAAACCGGCAACACCCGGGAAATGGCTCGCCTGGTTGCTCAGGGGGCGGAGGCCGAGGGCGCGGAGGCGGCGGTCATGAGCGTCGAGGCCGTGGACTGGGGCTTCGTTCGTGACAGCGGCGCGGTCGTCGTGGGCTCGCCCACCTACGAGGGCACGTGCAGTTGGCAGATGAAGCGCTTCCTCGACGAGGAGTCGGGGGACCTGGAGCGCCATCCCTTGGCCGGGAAGTTGGGGGCGGTCTTCTGCTCCCAGAACTGGCCGGGCGGCGGTGGGGCCAGTTTCGCCGAGATGACCCTGATTGCGGCGCTGCTGGTGCGGGGCATGCTGCTCTATTCTGGAGGCATCACCACGGGTCAGCCCTTCCTCCACTTCGGAGCCGTCTCGACGCGCGCGCCCCGGGAGCCGCTCTACCGCGAGCGCTGCCTCCAGTTGGGTCGCCTCGTCGCCTGCAAGGCCCGGGAACTCTTCGAAGGCTGAGTCTTCCTCCCCCTGTCTTTCACGGTGGCTGGTCAGGCAAGAATGCCTGACCTCCGGGGCTTCACTTCGTAGGGCGGACATTCCTGTCCGCCGAGCAGCGCTGACACAGCCCCATGATCCGCATGCGATGCCCCACGGGGGTGAACTTGTGCCTCCGGCAGATTTCCTCCTGCGCCTGTTCGAGGTCCGGTGAACTGAACTCGATGACCCGACCGCACTGGACGCAGACGAGGTGGTCGTGGTGGCGGTGGCGGAAGGCGTGCTCGTAGTGGGCGTGGCGCTCACCGAGACTCACCTGACGGAGCACCTGACTGGCCACCAGCAACTCCAGCGTGCGGTAGACGGTGGCCTTTGCGGTCCGGGTGCCGGCCTGGGTCAGTTGTCGGTGGAGCTCGTCGGCCTCGAAATGGCCCTCGATGGTGAGGGCGGCGCGCAGCACGGCCAGCCGTTGCGGCGTCAGTTTGAGTCCTTGGCTCACCAGGTGCTGGGTGAAGAGATGCTGGGCGGCCTGAGCCGCAGCCGAAGTCGTACGTCGCGCCCTGCCCCTGGATGGTGGGCGGAGCCGCGACCGCTTTTCAGGTCCAGATGACACGGAAGAACTCTTGTACCGTGGTGGTCCCGTCCAGGACCCGGGCCAGGCCGCTCTGGCGGAGGGTCTGCATCCCCAGGTCACGGGCCACCTGGCTCAGTACCTCCTTGGTGGTCTCCCGGAAGATCAGGTCTTTGATCTCCTCGCTTATGGCCAGTACTTCGAATATGCCCGTGCGTCCGTAGTAGCCGGTGTGGAAACAGTGCTCACAGCCCTCTCCCCGGTGGAAAGCTTTGGGCCGGCCCTTCCCCTTGGTAGGCAGGCCGAGTTGGTTCAACAGGGCGGCGTTGGGCTTGTAATCCACGGCGCAGTGAGGGCAGACCTTGCGCACCAGCCTCTGGGCGACGACCCCGATGAGGGCGCCGCTGGCCAGGAAGCCCGGGATGCCGAAGTTATACAGGGTGGCCACGGTGGCCGGAGCGTCCGGGGCGTGCACCGTGCTCATGACGAAGACGCCCGTCAGCGCCGCCCGTACCGCCGTCCTGGCCGTCTCGTCGTCGCGGATCTCACCCACCATGACCACGTCGGGGTCCTGGCGGAGGATGGCCCGCAGGCCGGCGGCGAAGTCGAAGCCCACCCGGCGGAAAACCTGTAACTGGTTGGCTCCCGCCAACCGATACTCCACCGGGTCCTCAATGCTCATCAGGTTCTTGCTCGGGGAGTTCAGTTGGCTGAGCAAGGCGTACAGGGTGGTGGTCTTGCCACTGCCGACCGGACCCACCACCAGCAGCATCCCGTACGGCTTGGTGAGGAATTCGTCGACCTCGTCCCGCTGCTCGGGCTCCAGACCCAACTCAGTCAGGGCGGTGATGATCCGGGCCTCGTCCAGCACCCGCAGCACCAACTTCTCACCCAGATCGGTGGGCACAGTGGCCACCCGCAGGTTCACGGGTCGCTCGTCCACGGTGATGGTCAGGTGGGCATCCTGGGGCAGACGCCGTTCGACGATGTCCAGGTTGGCCATAACCTTGAGACGGATGATGACGCCACTGGCCGCCGCCTGGGGCAGGCGGAGCACGTCGTGGAGCACCCCGTCGATGCGGTAGCGTACGCGCAAGCCCTCCTCCTGAGGGTCCAGGTGGATGTCCGTAGCCCGCACGCCCACCGCCCCCGTGAGCACCGAATCGACCAACTCGACGATATTGGGTGACTCCGTCACCTGGATAGCCAGCCCCGCGCCAACCCCACCTTCCCCGGGTGGGGCCGCCTTCGGCTCGACCGGCGGCTCCTCCGCCTGACCACGATCACGTAAGGCCATTGCAATTGCCTCCTCGACCTGCGACCTGGGAGCCACCACGGGCGTCACCGTCAGCCCCAGGATCACCCCCAGGTTGCGGATGTAACTGATGCGTCCGGGCTCACCACACGCCACCACCAGTTCCGCCTGGGCCGCCTGCCCTGGCCCGGCCGGGCGGTAGCGGATGGGCAGGGCCTGGTTCTCCAGGATGAGTTCGGTGGGCAGTTGGTCGAAAGCCTCGGGCTGGGGCGGTTCGTCCGCCAGGTCCACCATGCCCACGTCGTACTGACGAGCCAGGCCCAGCGCCAACTGCTGCTCCGTTATCACGCTGCTCTCCAGGAGCAACTGACCGAAGGCCCGGCTGGTCTTGCGGCGAAGCCGGAGAGCCGAGTCCAACTGTTGCCGGGTGAGCAGATTGAGGTCCACCAGCGCCTCGCCCAGCCGGACTTCCTTGGAGTCCAGGAAGGGGAGGTGGATTTCCTGACGGAGCAGGCCGACCAACTGCTCAGGCAGAACGTAGTTCAGACTCACCAGGGTCCGCCAGAGGGGCTGTCCCGTTTCCTCCTGGATGCGGCGGGCGGTGTTGAGGGTCTCCAGACCGAGGAGCCCCCGGTCCACCAGCAGTTTGCCCAGTGGCGCCCCGGTTGCGGCCACTTCCGCTTCGGCTCGGTCCAGTTCGCTTGGCTCCACCCAGTGGGCCTCGCGGAGGATCTCCGAGAGGGCCTTCTCGCGGCGGCCCAGTCGCACCCGGGTAAAGAGGGCTCGGCGGAGTCGGTCCCAGAGCCCGGCCGCGAGCGCCGCCGGCTCTTCCACCCCGGCCTCGCCCGGCAGGATGACCTCTTCCTCCCGCACCAGGGCGGCCTTCCTCAGGGCTTCGACTGTATCCTCGAGGGTGGGGCCGGCATGCTCAGGCGTCCTGGCAGTCTTCTTGCGGGCTGGTTTCGGCCTGGGGCTTCCTTTCTGCTTGCGCTTCCGTTTTCCCACAGCAGTGACCTTTCACCGGGTTGGCGGCTGTGTCGGCGGTCCGGGTCTCAATAACTTTCGGGTGGGGGCTCGGGCACCGCCTCCAGGAGCCGGTCTACGATCTGGTCCGGGGTGACGCCGTCGGCGTCGGCGTTGAAGTTGGTGAACAGGCGGTGGCGGAGCACCGGCTTGGCCACGACCCGGACGTCGTTGCAACTGACGTTGAAGCGGCCGTTGAAGACGGCCTTGGCTTTGGCTCCCAGGACCAGGTACTGGGCGGCCCGCGGCCCCGCCCCCCAGGTCAGCCAGTCACGGATGAACTCGGGCGCCTCGGGGTCGGCCGGGCGGGTGGCCCGGGCCAACGCGACGGCGTAGTTGACCACGTGGTCGCTGGCGGGGATTCGTCGGACGATCTGCTGCACCCGCAGGATGTCGGCCCCCGAGAGCGTCGGCTGGGGCTCGCCTTGGATGTCGCTGGTCGTGGTCTTGATGATGGTCCGCTCTTCCTGCTGGTTGGGGTAGTCGATGTAGAGGCAGAACATGAAGCGGTCCAGTTGGGCCTCGGGCAGGGGGTAGGTGCCCTCCTGCTCGATGGGGTTCTGGGTGGCTAAGACGAAGAAGGGCTTCTCCAGGTCGTAGGTGTTTCCCCCGGCGGTGATCTGGTACTCCTGCATGGCCTGCAGCAGTGCGGCCTGGGTCTTGGGTGGGGTGCGGTTGATCTCGTCCGCCAAGATGATCTGAGCGAAGAGGGGCCCACGGACAAAGCGCATGACCCGTTTGCCTGTGGAGCGGTCCTCCTCGATGATGTCGGTGCCGGTGATGTCGGAGGGCATAAGGTCGGGGGTGAACTGGATGCGGCTGAACTTCAGTTTCAGCACCCGGGCCAGGGTCTGCACCAGGAGCGTCTTGGCCAGCCCGGGCACACCCACCACCAGCCCGTGACCCCGACAGAAGATGCAGATGAGTATCTGCTCGATGATCTCATCCTGACCGATGATGACCTTGTGGATTTCCCGGAGCATCAGTTCCTTGGCCTTGCCCAACTGCTCGACGACCTGAACTTCCCTGGTCTTGCGGTCGGTGCTCACAGGATCCACGGTGGCGTTCTCCGTTGTATGGGCTCGTGTGCCTTTCAGTGGGTCATGCCGTAGATGAGGGCGTTGCTGGCCAAATGGAGGGCGCCCTCGCTCTGGTAGCCCTCCCCGTAGGGGTGCTCGACCCCCTCCCAGCCGCAGCCCAGGTCGTAGCGGCTGTACATGACCGAGAGGTGCCCCGCTAAGGACAGTCCCTCCAACCGGGGGGCGGCGAGGTCGGTGCCTCGCGCCTGGAGGTAGCGGCTCGCCCGGGTGCTCTTCACCCGGAAGAGCGTGGAAAAGAGCGGGTGGGTCGCTTCCAGAGGCGCCAGGGCCACCTCGGGAAGGGCCCGGGCCAGTTCCCGGCGGAAGGCGCTGTCGAAGCCGGCCCGTCCGCAACAGGCGTCGGCCAGGAGCACCCCACCACCGAGCAGGTAACTTCGCAGGGCCCGTGCCTCGCCGTCGGTCAGGGAGAAATCGCGGTGACCGGTCATATAGAGGAAGTGGTGGCGGAAGGTGTCCAGGGTGCGCAGGTCCACGTCCTGGCGGGTGAACTGGACCTCCATGGTGGAGTTGGCGGCGACGGAACGCAGGAGGTTGGCCACGGCTCCCGGGTCCGGGTCCCAGTCGCCCCCGTGGATAATCTGACCGAAGATGAACTCATCGCGGGTACGCTCACCCCGCTGGAAGTAGTACTTCTGGACGCTGAGGAAGCGCCCCAACTGGTAACTGGCCAGGTCGTAGGTGACCAGGTTGGCGCCGATGGGCCGGGCATGCTCGGGGAGGATGCGCGCACCCGTCGGGTGGGTGTGTCCGTCCCAGCCACAACTCAGGTCCAAGGGCGTGAAGAAGACCGCCAGCCGACAGCCGACGTTGATGCCTAAGAACTCCGGCGACGCCGAGTACCTCCCCTTGCCCTGCGCCTGGTAGTTGACGTCGCCTACCGGGTAGAAGCAGCGGAAGAGCGGGTGGTCGACCGGCAGCCTGAAGAGCGGCCGATGGGGGAAGATGGCTTCCATCTCCGCCAGGAAGGCATCGGCAAAGGGCTTGGAGCCGCAGCAGGCGTCACCGATGAGGTAGCCGCCGTCAAAGAGGTAGCGGCGAAGTTTGGCCCGCACCTCGTCGCTCAGTTGGAAGCCGTCGTGCCCGGTGGCGTAGAGGATGGGGATCTCGGTCGGGTCGAAGGAGAACTTCTCCAGTTCCACCTCCAGCGAGCGGTAGCGCAGACCCAGTTGACGGTTGGACCAGTTGAGCAGGTTGATCATGTCGGCCGGGTCGGTCATCCAGTCGCGGTAGGAGCCTCGCCGACCCTTTGCGTCGGTGGTCCACTTGACCGGACCCAGGGCGATCTTGCCCACCAGAGCCGGGGGAGCGGGAGGCCGCTTGCGCTCGGTGCGTCGGATGGGCGTCGCCGGCAACGGCAAAGGGGGAAAACTCTCGCCCCCGGTGCGCCGCTGCGGCTTTGCCGGCGGAGGCGGGCCACAGGTGCGCATCTGCGCCCAGGCGGCGGTGCCCTGCAAGGTCGTCGCCAGCAAAGAAAGCAGGAACTCCCGTCGAGTCGGCATCGCGCTCCCTTCTCCAGGGAAGAACCCAGGACAAGCCTCTAAGAATTATCTTCTCCCCGGCGGCCCCGGTCAAGGCAAAAAGGGCACCGCGCCGGCAGAGCCCCAGATACGCCAACGCCTCTCGGCGTTCCGAGTTCCTGGCGAATCGCCGACGCCAAAAGGAACCGGACCGCTGCTCCCTCCCGAGAGGAAACAGCCGTCCGGCTGGTAAGTCGCTCGAGGTCTGCTGGTCCAGAACCGTCCGTCCGCTACGGCCTGCTGCGCTCCAGCAGCCGGTCGATCATCCGGTCCAAGGCGATGCGTAACTTGTCGTCCTCGTCGTAGGTGTCCTGGCCGATCTCCCGACGGACAGCCTTCAGGCGACGCTGTTCGTCGACGGACCGCGTGCGGCGCGGGTGGCGTCTGCTCCTTGTTTTCTTCGGCATTGGCCTTGCCCCGACGAGCCGCAGGTTGTAGGACTCGCGTACGAAACCATCCTGAGCGCACCCGACCGCCCCCAATCAGGAGCAGCCGGGCCGTTTCAGCCGCTCGCTTCCTGGACAGACATCGACCAAGAACGACCCGTGGCTTGACGGAAAAACCCTCGGCCGCTTCCCCAGGGCCCCACGGGCCTTCGCCCGATTGCTCCCGGCGTGCCCGGAAGCGGAGCGCCCGGGTCGCTCACTCCGTCTCGGCGGCCTCTACCGGCGCTTCAGCCGGCTGGAAGTGGGGGTGATCCACGGGATGGTAGACCTTGCACTCGGGGCAGTACTTGGTGGCCTCACCGCCGGTCGTCTCACCTTCGGACACACAGCCGGTGGTCAGCAAGAACAGCGAAAGCAAAAGCAGCCCGACAACAGCAATCCTCCGCATTGCAGCCCTCCTCGCTCAAGAAACCCGGACATCGTCTCGGCGTGCTGACCTCAGACCTCTCCGGGACCAAGCTCACGAACAGGTTCCGGGTCCCTCTCATACGCCAGGTTGAAAAGCGTTGTCAAGGAAAAAGTGCGTCCAGGAGGGGGCCAACGTCGAGCCAGCGGGGAATAAAACGTGTGGCGACCCTGTCCCCGCGCCCCCAGTGCGTTCGAAGGCACCGCTATACCTCCGGTCACTGGCTGTTGAGGGCCGCCACACACTACCTTGCTCTTCGACATCTAAGCTGCTGCACTCTATTCATCAACAGTCCACTGCTCACGGGAGCAACGAGCATGCCAAGACCGACTGAGTGTGGAGACTGGCGAGGCGTAAGTCTTGCTGTGTGTTGGCGATGCGTTTGTCTGAGAATGTTTTCGTGGCGTTCTCGGACGCTCGAACGCCAGGGGGCGCCTGCACCATTTCGGGTCCGCTGGCTACCAAATGGTGCTTTCGGCGCGGCCGGATCAGGGGGCCTCAGGTGATGATGACGCCGGCGTAGCCCACCACACTTCGGCGGTCGCCCGTGCGATCGCCGCTGGTCTCGTAACGTACCAGTTCGGCCGAGGTGGCTCCCCGAGCCTGGGCGTAGGCCAGCGCAGCGGCCGTGGGCATGTAGCCACACATGGAGATGTCGTTCTCCAGCACCACCTCCCCGAGACCGTCGGGGTCCAGGGCCAGTACCCGCTCCAGGGCCAGCCGGTCGTAGCGCTCGGCCACTTCCTGAGGCTGGAAGTGGGTCATGTCGGTGGAAGCGAGTACGAGGACGCCCGCGGCGTGCTGCTCCACGAGGTCGGCCAGACACTGGCCCAACTCCTTGATGGTGGCCAGCGAATGGAGGGAGAGGACGATGGGCAGGATGGCGACGTCGGGACGGAGCGCCTGGAGGAAGGGCAGTTGCACCTCGATGGAGTGCTCCGTCAGGTGGGCCTGGTCGTCGCTCGTGGCCGGGGAGAACTGTTCCAGCAGCGCCGAGGCCAGTGCCTCGTCCACGGCGACCTGGCCCAGCGGTGTGAGCCACTCCCCCGTGCTCCACACCGCGATGGGCGCACCCAGACCGGTGTGGTTGGGGGCCATAATCACCACCGTCTCAGGAACCTCCAGACAGGAATACACGGCCCCGGCCACCGGTCCCGAGTAAGTGTAGCCGGCGTGAGGCACCACCGCCGCCACCGCCGCCGCCGGTTCCGCGGCCCGGTCCAGGTAGGCTTCCACTTCCTCCGCCAGTTGGGAAGCGGAAGCGGGATAGAACTGCCCGGCCACAGCAGGCTGACGAATCACCGTTCCTTCCTCCTCAGTGACGGACCTCTTTTGCCTGAGGGTCCTCTGTCCGCGGGCCTTCAGTGACGTCGGCCGACCCGCCGGTCCCGCCTAACTCACCTTCGATCTTTTCGGCCAGGGCGCGGGCCTGCTGGGCGTACGGCTGGAACTCACCGTAATACTTGAGGATGATGTGGCAACGTTGGAGCGCCAGTTCCAGGTCACCGTTCTCGTAACTGCCCTGGGCCAGGCGCAGTTCTCCTCTGGCCGTGCGTTCTCTTCGTTTCTGACGACGGGAGGCCTGGACAGCGGGGAGTTGCTCCCGGGCCTTGCCTTCCAGGGCGTCGGCCTCGCCCAGGAGCGGACTCAGCGGGAAGCGGTCTCGCAGTTCCTCCAGGCGATCCAGGCAGGTCTCGCACCGCTGCTCGGCGAACGCGCGCTCGGCCTGAGCGAGGAGTTCCTCAGCGGTCGCGGGCCGAAAGGCGTGGTAGAAGAGCATGGCCACCAGCCCCAGGAGCGCCACGCCCACGGCCAGGGGCACGTAATCCCGCCAGCCTCGTTCCCGTTGCAGGACTTCGGTGGAGATTTGACGGCCGGCCAAGGCCAGTTGCACCTTGATGCGTTCCAGTTCGCGCTTCAGGGCCTGGGCCGAGGAGATGCGCCTTTCGGGCTGCTTCTCCAGCATCTTGACGATGAGGTCGTTGAGTCGTTGCGGGACTTCGGGGCGCAGGTTTCGGGGCTGTTCGGGGAGGGAATGGAGTTGCTTGTGGAGTATCTGCGAGGGGGTTTCGCCTTCGAAGGGCGGCCGACCAGTGACCATCTCGTAGAGGGTCACCCCCAGGGAGTAGATGTCGGTGGCGGGCGTAACCGCGCCGCCGCTGGCCTGCTCGGGGGCCAGGTACTCGATGGTGCCGACGATGCCACTGGTGACGGTGACCATGGTGGCCTCGATGACCTTGGCCACGCCGAAGTCGGTGAGTTTGGCCGTACCGTCTCGGGTGATGAGGATGTTGCCCGGCTTGATGTCCCGGTGGATGACGCCCTGGGAGTGGGCGTACTCCAGGGCCTCGGCCACCTGGTAGGTGATGTCCAGGGCCTCGACCAGGGGCAGCCGATCGCCGGTCTCCAGCCGGTGCTCCACCGAGCCGCCGTCCACGTACTCCATGCAGTAGAAGCGGATGTCCTCGGCCTCACCCACGTCGTACATCTGCACGATGTTCGGATGGTTGAGGCGCTGAAGGGTCTCGATCTCCTGCTCGAAGCGCTGCATGAAGGTACGGGTGTAGGCCAGTTCGGCTGGCAGCACCTTCATGGCCACGATGCGGTTGCGCCGGTAGTCGTTGGCCTTGTAGACCGCACCCATGCCGCCACGGCCGAGTTCGTTGAGGATTTGGTAGTCGCCGAGAATCCGTCCCAACTGCACCATCTCTGACTCCAGGACTTCGTGACCCGAACCTCAGGAGGCAGCCGTGCGCTCGTGCCCAACGGATCTGCTGGACGAGTCGCAGGACTTACCAACGGCCTGGGCGCCGGCGGCCAGGGCCTGAAGATTGATGGGAAGCAGACCGGCCTTGCTCCCACTCAGCTCCTCAGCCAGACAGCGCTCGATGGTCTCCTCGGGCAGCAGTCCGAGCACGGCGTTCAGCGCCCCCAGCATCACCATGTTGGCCACCACCAAGTGCCCCAGGCCGCTGGCCACTTCGGTGGCCGCTACGGCCAACGAGCGCTCCCGCTCCCCGTCCTCGGGGCTAAGTGTCACCGTGGTGGCGTTGGCCAGGAGCCAGCCTTCCGGAACCAACCGGGAGCGGAAGCGGTCGTAACTGGGCTGGTTCATCACCACCAGGGCGGTGGGGTGCTCCACCTGCGGTGAGGAGATTTCGCTGTCACTGATCTTGACGTGGCAGTTGGCCGTGCCCCCGCGGACCTCGGTGCCGTAACAAGGGAGCCAGGTGACCTGTTTGCCGGTGAGCATGGCCCCGCGGGCCAGAAGCCTCCCCAGGGTCAATATCCCCTGGCCTCCCCGGCCGGCAATGATGATGTTGTGGTGCACGTCGTCCTCCGGGCCGCTCCTCAGGTCCCGTTCCAATCGCGAAACACGCCCAATGGGAAGGTCTTCGTCATCTCCTCGTCAATGAAGGTGAACGACTCCTCCGGGCTCATCCGCCAGTACATGGGGCAGGGGGAGAGGACCTCGACCAGGGAGAAGCCCCGCTTCTCCGTTTGCGCCTGGAGTGCCCGGCTGAGCGCTCGGCGCGTGTTGCGGACGGCTGCCGGGCTGGTGACGGTGGTGCGCGCTAAGTAGACCACGCGGTCAAAGCCCTGAAGCAGTTCACATACCTTTATGGGCGGCCCGTGCTCCTCGGCCCGCCGACCCAGTGGGGTGGTGGTGGTCCGCTGCCCCTCCAGGGTGGTGGGGGCCATCTGCCCACAGGTCATCCCGTAGACGGCGTTGTTGACGAAAACCGTGGTGAAGTTCTCGCCTCGGTTGGCGGCGTGGATGATCTCAGCGGTGCCGATGGCGGCCAGGTCACCGTCGCCCTGGTAACTGATGACGACGCAGTCGGGCCGGGCCCGCTTCAGCCCGGTGGCCACAGCCGGGGTGCGGCCGTGGGCGGCCTCGCTGCAGTCCACGTCCAGGTAGCAATAGAGGAGCACGGCGCAGCCCACCGGTGCCAGGGCGATGGTGCGTTCGCCTACGTCCAATTCATCGATCAGTTCGGCCAGCAGTTTCTGCACGACGCCGTGACCGCAGCCCGGGCAGTAGTGGGTGAGCACCGGCTTCAGGCACTCCGGCCGCTTGTAGGTCGGTGTCATCGGGGCGCTCCTTCGGCGGCGCGGTCCTGCATGAGACGCTCCAACTCCGCGGTCACCTGCTCGGCCGTGGGGATGCCACCACCGGTCCGGCCGAAGAACTCCACCGGCACCCGTCCCTCCACGGCCAGCCTCACGTCCTCCACCATCTGCCCCCGGCTCATCTCCACGACTAAGAAGCCCTGCACGCGCTCAGCCAGTTCCTGCACCGCCCCGGTGGGGTAGGGCCAGAGGGTAATGGGCCGAAGGAGTCCCACGGGCTCGCCCCGGCCTCTGGCCTCGACCACCACCTGCTCACACACCCGGGCCGAAGCCCCGTAGGCCACGAACACCCATTCGGCCCCCTCGCACTGAACGGCTTCGTAGCGCACCTCCGCCTCTTCGATGCGCGCATACTTCTGGGCCAGCCTGCAATTGAACTCCTCCAGGGCCCCGGGAAGCCAGTAGAACGACTTGACGATGCGCGACGGCCGACCCCGGGCTCCGGTCAGGGCCCAATCCTTGGCAGGCAACGGCTCCTCCTCCGGTTCCTTGAACTCCATCGGCTCCATCATCTGCCCCAGTTGGGCGTCGGCCAGCACCAGGACGGGATTCCGGTACTTGTCGGCGAGGTGGAAGGCCAGCATCACCAGGTCGGCCATCTCCTGCACCGAGGCCGGGGCCAGGACCATGGTGCGGTAATCGCCGTGGCCGCCGCCACGGGTGGCCTGGAAGTAGTCGCTCTGGGCAGCCCGGATGTCACCCAGCCCGGGGCCGCCCCGCTGGACGTTGAGGATGACCGCAGGGAGTTCACTCCCGGCCAGGTAACTGATGCCCTCCTGCTTCAGACTGATGCCGGGGCTCGAGGAACTGGTCATCGCCCGTCGGCCGGCGGCCGAGGCCCCGTAGACCATATTGATGGCGGCCAGTTCGCTTTCGGCCTGGATGAAGGTGCCTCCGACCAGGGGCATCTCTCGGGCCATGTATTCGGTGAGTTCGCTCTGCGGCGTGATCGGGTAGCCGAAGTAGAACCGGCAGCCAGCGCGGATGGCCGCTTCAGCGGCGACTTCGTTGCCGGTCATGAGCACCCGCTCACCCGGGGGCACCCGATGAGGCCGGGGGTCAGGCGGACTCAGGGCCTCCCTCGAGCGGACTTCGGCCTCACCGTGAGCCGGTGCTTCGGAGGACTTCTTCGGCCTGGCGTTCACTGGCTTCCTCTGCTTCTACGATCTCGATGGCGGCGTCGGGGCAGATGAGGGCGCAGCCAAGACAGCCGGTGCACTGGACGTCTCCCTTTTGACGAGGGGGGTAGACACCCAGGGGCGAGAGTTGGTCGGAGGTCTCCAGGGCCTCGACCGGACACACACCCACACATAGTCCGCAGCCCTTGCAGTATTCAGTCAGCACCCGCACTCTGAGCATAGTTCGGCTGACCTCCCCAACCGAGTTTGTCGCGCAGTGTCTGGTAGTAGGTTCGTGAGGCGGTGGTAAAGAAGCGGGCCCGCACCTCGGCCCGGCCGATGCGGATCGGCTGTCCGCAGCCGACGGCCGCGACCTCCTGGCCGTCAGCAGCGAGTACGGCCCGGGTGCTGCGCCCGGCGAGCCTGACCGTCAGTTCCACCTCCGGGGGCACGACCAGGGGACGGTTGCTCAGCGAGTGGGCGCAGATCGGTGTGACGATCATGGCATCCAGCATCGGGTCCACAATGGGCCCCCCCGCCGACAGCGAATAGGCCGTCGAACCAACGGGCGTGGCCACCGCCAACCCGTCCCCGCCGTAGGTGGTCACCCGCTCTCCGTTGACTTCGAGTTCGATGTGGACCATGCGGGCCGGCTCGGCCCCGGTCAGGACCACGTCGTTCAGCGCCAGGACCTGAACCGACGCCCCCGACGCTTCCGTCTCCGCCTGCAGCATCAGCCATTCGCTTGGCTCTCGCCTGCCCGAGAGCATGTCCGGCATCTCTCTGGTCATCTCCTCCAAGGAAAAACTTGCTAAGAAGCCGAACTTACCCAGGTTGACCCCGGCCATGGGCACACCCCGCGGAGCCAGGTGCCGGGCCGCCCAGAGCATGGAGCCGTCACCCCCCAGCACCACGGCCAGGGAAGCCTCCACCTCCGGCGGAGGTTCAGCCAGTGTCAGGTGCTCGACCACCACCTCGGCCAGACCGGCCACCCGGGCCACCAGGTCCCGGGCCGCCTGAGCCACCGCCGGCCGGGAGCCGTCTCCAACGAGCATGATCCGCTGGTCGTTCATCCGGCTGCCTTCCTCCGAGTGGCCCTCTTCCTCGATCGCACTCTGGTCAGGGCCTCGGCGACTCGGCGGGCGATGCCCGCTCCGTCCAGCCCCACTTCCTGAAGCAGTTCCTGGCGGCTGCCCTGCTCGAGAACTATGTCGGGAACACCGAGGCAGAGAAGTTCGGCTTTTCGACCGCTGCTGCGTTCCGCCAGTTCAGCCACGGCCGAACCGAACCCGCCTACCAGGACTCCGTCCTCTATGGTAACTACGAGCGGAACTTCGGCCAAACACTTTCCCACCGTCTCCTCGTCGAGCGGCTTGGCAAAGCGCGCGTTGACCAGACCCACCTCAAACCCCTCCTCGGCCAGGAGTTGGCGCGCCCGCTCGGCGTGCTCCACGGCTCCGCCGTAGGCCACGAGCACCCCGTCAGGGCCCTGGGCCAGCACTTCCGCCCGGCCCTGCTCAATGGGGACCAGGGGAGTGGCGAAGACCCCCTTCGGGAGCGGAGCCTTCGGGTAGCGGATGGCCACCGGCCCCGGCTGGCTCAGTGCCCAGCCCAGCAGCGCGGCCAGTTCGGCGCCGTCCTTGGGCGCGGTGAGGGTGATGCCCGGGAAGTGGCGAAGCCAGCCGATGTCGTAGAGTCCCTGGTGGGTGGGCCCGTCGCCGCCGACCAGCCCGGCCCGGTCCAGAGCCAGAACCACCGGGACCTCTTGCAGACAAAGGTCGTGGAACACCTGGTCGGAGGCCCGCTGAGAGAAAGTGGAGTAGATGGCCACCACCGGCCTCAAGCCACCTTTGGCCAGCCCGGCGGCCAGGCCCACCGCGTGCTGCTCGCAGATGCCCACGTCGTAGAAGCGGTCGGGAAAGACCTCGGCGAAGCGGGCGAGCCCCGTGCCGGTCGGCATCGCCGCGGTGATGGCTACGATGCGCCGGTCCTCACGGGCCAGGTCGACGAGGGCGTCGGTGAAGGCGTGGGTGTAGGCCCGGGCCCCCTTCTTGAGGCGCGGGAAGACGTCGCCGTCGCCCGTTTCAAAGGGTGGGGAGGAATGGAAGGTGGTGGGGTCCTGGGCGGCGGGGGTGAAGCCCCGTCCCTTCTCGGTGAGGACGTGCAGGAGGATGGGCTTTTCGGTGGGCAGTCGCCGGAGTTGGTCGAGCGTGTCGATGAGCACGTCGAGGTCGTGGCCGTCGACCGGGCCGAAGTAGCGGAAGCCCAGGTCCTCGAACATCCGTCCGGGAACCACAGCATGGCGCAGCGAGTCTTTCACGAACTCCAGGGCGGTCTCCATTGGCTGACCGACCACCGGCAGTGCGTCCAGCAGGGAGCGCACCTCGCGCTTGAGTTCGTTGTAGAGGGGGGCGGCGCGCATGACGCTGAGGTACTTGGCCAGGGCGCCCACGGTGCGGGAGATACTCATCCGGTTGTCGTTAAGCACCACCAGGAGCGGCTTGCCCAGATGTCCGATGTGGTTGAGGGCCTCGAAGGCCATACCGGCACCGATGGCGCCGTCACCGATGACTGCCACCACGTGTCCCTGCGTCCCTCGGGCCTCCTGAGCCAGCAGGAGTCCCAGGGCCGTCGAAAGCGAGGTGCCGCCGTGACCTACCAGGAAGGTGTCGTAGGGGCTCTCCCTTGGGGAGGGGAAGCCGCTGAGGCCCCCCCGCTGACGCAGGGTCTGGAAGCGGTCGCGCCGACCGGTGAGTATCTTGTGAGTGTAGCACTGATGGCCCACGTCCCAGACCAGTTTGTCCGTGGGCAGGTCGAAGGCGTAGTGCAGGGCGATGGTCAGTTCCACCACCCCTAAGTTGCTGGACAGGTGACCGGCGTTGCGGGCCACCACTTCCTGGATGAGTCGGCGGACCTCGCCAGCCAACTGCGCCAACTCACCCCGCATCAGCAACTTGAGGTCGGCCGGACCGTCGATGTCCGCCAACAGTGGATAGTCTTCGTCGGTCACAGTACAGCCCCCATCATCGTCGTCTGCGGATCATGAACCGAGCCAGTTGCTCAAGCAGCCTGGCCTGCGCACCGAAGTCCTGCAACCACACGACCGCCTCCTCCACCAGTCGCCGGGCGGCTGCCCGGGCCTCCTCCAGACCGACCAGCCCGGGGTAGGTGAGTTTGCCTCGCTCCAGGTCCTTCTGGGTGGCCTTGCCCAGTTCCTTCGCTGAGGAGGTCACGTCCAGGCAATCGTCGGCAATCTGAAAGGCCAGCCCGACGCGCTCACCGTAGGCAGTGAGCGCCCGGAGCCTCTCCTCGCAAGCGCCGGCACAGAGTGAGCCCATGCGCACCGACGCCCTTATGAGGGCTCCGGTCTTGTGCCGGTGGATATAGTCCAGGAGTTCGCTCGAAGGCTCCTCGCCTTCGGAGAGGATGTCGACTACCTGGCCTCCCACCATGCCGGTGTGGCCGGCTGCTCGGGCCAGTTCGCAGACCAGCGCCGTCGCCAGGGCGCAGTCCTCCACCTGTTTGGTGAGCACTTCGAAGGCCAGGGTGAGCAGGGCGTCGCCGGCCAGGATGGCCATGGCCTCACCGAAGACCTTGTGGCAGGTGGGTCGGCCCCGCCGCAGGTCGTCGTCATCGATGGCCGGCAGGTCGTCGTGCACGAGCGAGTAAGAGTGCACGAACTCCACGGCCGCCGCGGCGCGCAGGGCCTGGTCAGCCTCGCCGCCACAGGCCTCGGCGGCCGCCAGCACGAGGACGGGGCGCAGGCGTTTGCCCTCACCGAGGACGGCGTAGCGCATCGCCGCGTGCAGTTCGGGCGGGCGCTCGTCCTCGGTCGGCAGCCAGCGCTCCAGGGCCGAATCCACCAGCCGACGGCGCTCTCGGAGTTGCTCCTCGAGCCAGGTCTTGGCTTCGCTGGTGACGGGCTCAGGCGAAGAGTTCATCGTGCGAATCCTCGGACCCCGTGTCCTCTGACGGTTCCTTGTCGGCGTCTTGCGTCTGTGTGGAATCGCCCCCGGGTTCGAAGGGCTGCGCTTCCAGTTTGCCTTCGGCGTTACGGAGGAGAATCTCGATCCGCTGCTCGGCCTTCTTGAGCATCTGCTGACAGACCCGGAAGGTTTTGATAGCCTGCTCGTACTTCTTCAGGGCCTTCTCCAAGGGGAGTTCGCCCGCCTCCAGGTCGTCGGCCAGGCTCTCCAACTCCTCCAGGTACTTCTCAAACGTCTTCTTCTTGGCCATCGGGCCCCTCCGATCCAGCACCCAGGTCCTGGAATGGGTTCCGCGCCCGCACCTGCTCGACCCGGCTCCGCAGGAGACCACGGGCGAGGATGCTTTCGATGACGACGCCCGGGCGAACCCCCTCGGCCGAGGTGAGCAGGCGGCCGGTAGCCGGTTCCCTGGTCACGCTGTAGCCGCGGGCCAGCACGCCCAGGGGACTCAGGCTCTCCAGCCTCACACCCACCCGCAGCACCCGGTCGCGGGCCCGTTCAGCCAGGCGCTCTATCGCCCGCGCCCAACGGGCGCCCAGGTCGTCCAGGTACTGCTCCCGGAGCCTGACCATCTCCAGGAGCCGGGCCGGTCGCAGCCGAGCGCTCAACTCCCTCAGCCGACCGTCGGCTTCGGTCAGCCGATGACGGAGCGCCTGCGCCAATCTGGCTCGCATCCCCTCGAGTTCGGCCAACAGTTGGTCCCGCCGCGGCGTCACCAGTTCGGCGGCCTCGGTAGGGGTGAGGGCCCGGCGGTCGGCCACCAAGTCGCTGATGGTAACGTCGATTTCGTGGCCCACGGCGCTGACGACGGGGATGTCGCTCTCGGCGATGGCCCGAGCCACCACCTCCTCGTTGAAGGCCCAGAGGTCCTCCAGGCTCCCGCCGCCCCGGCCGACGATCATCAGGTCGAAGCCACCCAGGCGGTTGAGTTCGGCGACGGCCTCGGCGATCTCCCGCGCCGCGCCCTCGCCCTGGACCCTCACCGGGTAGAGGGTGACGCGGAGCGCCGGGAAGCGTCGGCGGATGACGGTAAGGATGTCGCGGATGGCTGCGCCCGTGGGGCTGGTCACAACGGCGACGTGCGTGGGGAAGGGGGGTAGAGGTTTTTTTCGGGCCGGGTCGAAGAGGCCCTCACGCTCCAACTTTTCCTTCAGTTGCCGGAAGGCCAGTTCCAGGGCACCGATGCCCTTGGGCTCCAGCCTCTGGATGACCAACTGATACTCGCCCCGCGGACTGTAGACGGTAATGGCGCCGCGAGCCACGACCGCCAGACCGTCTGCCAACTGGAAGCGGAGCCGCTCGGCGACGCCCCGCCAGACGACCGCGCGCAGTTGGGCGCGGTCGTCCTTGAGGGTGAAGTAGACGTGACCGGAGTGGGGCCGACGGAGGTTGGAGACCTCACCCACCACCCACACGCTCGGGAACGCCGTCTCCAAGGTGTCCTTGACGAGCCGGGTGACCTCGGAGACGCTGAGCGGGCGAGGGGGTGCCTCGCCGACTGCTTCAGACCGGGCCGCGGCGACCCGAGAGGGGTCGAAGGGCGGCCGGGCCGAGGAGTTCGGTTTCCGGGTGGTCATGGTGCTTCCACCACCTCCTGGGGGGTCTGGGGTGCGGTCGGCTCTTCCTCGACGGACTCCTCGAGCCGGAGGGTCACGCGTTCGATGGACTGGGCCCGGCCGGTCTCCGCGTCGGCCTCGATGAGCACGCCGTTCAGTCGAACGTCACCGCTGGCCACCTCGAAGCGGGTGGGCATCTGGGTCAAGAGGGCCTCGAGGACGCGGTCGGCTCGGCGGCCCAGGACGCTGTCGTGGGGACCGGTCATACCGATGTCGGTGATGTAGGCGGTGCCGCCCGGCAACACGACCTCGTCAGCGGTCATCACGTGGGTGTGGGTGCCGATGACGGCTGTGACCCGCCCGTCCAGCAGCCGGCCCATGGCGATCTTCTCACTGGTCGCCTCGGCGTGGAAATCCACCAGGATGACACGAGCGGAGCCGGCCAGAGTCGTAAGGGCCTTCTCGACGGCGTTGAAGGGACAGTCGATGGGGCGCATGAAGGTGCGGCCCAGCACGTTGACGACGCCCACGGGGACGCCCGCAGCCGTCTCCAGGACGGTGAGCCCCTTGCCGGCGGCCCGGGCCGAGAAGTTGCCCGGGCGGAGTACCCGTTCGTCGGTGGAAAGCAGGGGGAGTATCTCGCGACGGCGAAAGACGTGGTCACCCGTGGTCAGACAATCAGCCCCGGCGGCGAAGAGCTCCTGGGCTAGAGCCGGGGTCAGCCCCGAGCCGCCGGCGGCGTTCTCGGCGTTGACCAGGACGAAGTCCACGGACCTCTGAGTGCGGTAGTCGGGCAGGAGTCGGGCGATGGCCCGGCGGCCGGGCTTTCCCACCACGTCACCGATGAAGAGTATGCGCACGGTGGCGCCCTCCTGCACGGCCCCCCAAGTTCCGTCAGTCCGGTTGGTGAAGTTCCCCAGTTTCAGTGGGCGTATTCCACGGCCCGCATTTCGCGGATGACGGTCACTTTCACCTCGCCCGGGTAGGTCAACTCCCGCTCAATATCCTTGGCGATGTCGCGGGAGAGTTTGGCCAGGTGGTTGTCGGGGACCTTGTCGGCAGTGACGATGACCCGGAGTTCGCGACCGGCCTGGATGGCGTAGGCCTTCTCGACGCCCGGGTAGGCGTTGGCGATGGCCTCCAGGCGCTCCAGCCTCTTGATGTAATGCTCCAAGGTCTCCCGCCGAGCGCCGGGGCGGGAGGCGCTGATGGCATCGGCCGCGGCGATGATGGCGGTGTAGACGGAGGCGACGATGTGACCGTCCTCGTGGTGTCCGGCGATGGCGTGGATGACCTCACTGCGCTCCTGGAACCGGCGGGCGATGTCGGCGCCGATCTGAGGGTGACCGCCTTCCTGCTCGTCGTCAGTGGCTTTGCCGATGTCGTGGAGCAGGCCGCAGCGCTTGGCCAGCTGGACGTCCAGGTTCAGTTCTCCGGCGATGGTGCCACTGAGGGTGGCCACCTCCAGGGAGTGCTGCAGGACGTTCTGTCCGTAGGAGGTGCGGAAGCGGAGCCGGCCCAGGAGGCCGAGCAGTTTGGAGTCGAGCCTCCGCACATCCGCCTCCAGGGCAGCCTCCCGCCCGGCTTCCTGAATGATCTGCTCCATCTCCTTTTCCGTGGCCTGCACCACCTCCTCGATGCGGGCCGGGTGGATGCGGCCGTCGAGGATGAGTTTTTCCATGGCCCGCCGGGCGATCTCCCGGCGGATGCTGTTGAAGCCGGAGACCACCACCACGCCCGGGGTGTCGTCCACGATGACGTCCACGCCGGTGGCCTTCTCAAAGGCCCGGATGTTGCGACCTTCCCGGCCGATGATGCGTCCTTTCATGTCGTCGCTGGGGATGTCGATGGTGGAGACGATGTGCTCGGCGGTGTGGTCGGCGGCGCATCGGTGGATGGCGGTGGAGATTATGGTGCGGGCGACCTGCTCGGCTTCCTCGCGGGCGGCTTCGGTAGCCCGGTGGACGAGTTCGGCACGCTCCTCCTCCAGATCCTGGGAGAGTTTGTCCAGAAGGAGGCGCTTGGCCTCCTCCCGTCCCAACCCGCTGATGCGCTGGAGTTCGCGGGTGGCCTGCTCCTGGAGGCGGCCGACCTCCTGCCCACGCTGCTCGACCTGAGAGGTTCGGCGGCTCACTTCCCGACGGCTCTCCTCTACTTGCTGCTCCTTCTTGCTCAGGAGGTCCACCTTCTTGTCGAGGTTGTCGTCACGGCGACTGAGTCGCTGTTCCCACTTGCGCAGTTCCAGCCGGGCTTCCTGCATTTCCTTGTCGAAGGCTTCCCGTCGGCGGAAGATCTCCTCCTTGGCCAGGACCCCGGCTTCCTTGTGGACGCGCTCGGCTTCCATCTTGGCCTCGGCAACGACGTGTTCGGCTCGCTTCTCGGCCACGTCCCGCCGCCACCAGCCATAGACCGCGCGCAACACCCATCCCAGGGCGAGCATCAGGATGGGCAGACCGATCATGATCAAGGTCAACAAGGTCGGGTTTTCGAAGTTCAGTGCCGCCAGATTCACTGCCAGGTTCTCCTTGCCTATTGTCTCTGCCCGGCAACGACAGGCCACTCGTCCTCAGTGGCCGTCCGGGCAGTTACCCAAAAACTGGTTCTCTCAAAACCTGAGTGAGAACTGCGCAGGCAAGCGCCGTCAGGAAGGAGCGTCGAGGAGCTACATCCCCAGAGGAGCACACACAGCCGGGGGAGTACACGCGCCTGGGCCCCCCGGGGCCTCACCGCGCGGTGAGCCATCCTGGGAGGACCGGAACTCCTGCTCGAGCGGTACCGGTGGCCCCAAGGTCACCGAAGTCAGATCCGCGGCGCCCGTTGGCCAACGCCGCCACCAGGGCAGTCAGTCGAACTACCGACCGCACGTCACCCGACCCGATACACTGCGGCAGGAGCACCAGCAGCACCCCCACCCACAGGAGTTCCGACATCTCCGTAACACCCCCGGTGATATTGGGCGACCCGGACGGCCCCCTCCGCCAGCCGCTATGCCGAAAGCGGGTCGCCCCTTCGCTGTCACTCCTCCAGTCGAAGACCCAACCTAAACGGTCTCCCTGACGTTGCTGCCTTGGCGACAACTCCCTCACACGCCACCAACACAGAACTCAGACTCAGAACCGCTCCGCACGCCCTTCAGCCGGGCACACCAGCGGCTCCTGCCCCTTATTTAAGGGCCATCACCCCGGACAGGTCAAGAAAAAACCCGGGGACGCTCAGACAGCCGGGCGCCCCCGTATCCGAAAAGGGACAATCAGACTACCAAGGGGGACGTCTGCAAGCGCTTGTACGGGAAGGGTTTCCGGGATGTACTACGGCAGGGACGGGTCCTCGCCCGCCGGCTCCAGCCGCTCAAGCACCCGGTCCAGGGCTACCCCCACCAGCCCGCTCAGCACGTAGGCGACGAACAGCACCGCCAGGGCGAACTCCTGCAAGAGCACGATGATGGCCCCGGCGAATAACAGTTCGACCACCAGTGCCAGGCTGCGTCCGCTCTTGGACAGTTCATAGACCAGATGGGCGTAGCGTGCCCGACTGACCATCAGCACACTGCTCAGGACGACGGCCGCCGGCAGGACGAACTGGGCCAGGGGTCCCTGGTGCGGGGCCGCGGCCGAGGCCAGGCCGGCGTGGGCGATGACCAGCGAGGCGAGCAGCCCGGCGGCTGCCGGTGAGGGCAGCCCGATAAAGTGGCGATGGGCCTCAGCGTCCAGGCTGGTGATGACGTTGAAGCGGGCCAGACGGACCGTGGCGCAGGCCACGTACATGGCTCCCAGGAGCCAGTAGAGTCGGCCGAGGAGTCTGGCCGAAGCGGTCGCGGCCGGGCTGGCCAGCAGTGCCAGGGCGCCCATCACACTCAGGGCCAGTACCGCCGGGGCCACGCCGAAGGCCACCAGGTCACACAGGCTGTCGAGTTCGATGCCGAAATCGCTGGCCCGTCTGGTCATCCGCGCCAACCGCCCATCGACACCGTCAAGCACGAGGGCGGCCAGGATGAGCCAGGCGGCAATGGAGGCGTGCTCCAACTGGCCGGTGCAGCAGTAGAGGATAGCGGTGAAGCCACAGGCGCCGCTGGCCAGGGAGACCAGGGTGGGAAGGACGGGCACCTTTGGCAGGTCCACACTCATCGGAAGGTCCCGATGACCGATTCCCCAGCCCGCAGTTTGCTCCCCAGGGTGACGTCAAGTTTGGCCAGTTGGCTCAGCGGGACGTACAGTTCGGTGCGGGAGCCGAACTTGATCATGCCGATCTTCTCGCCCCGCACCACCTGCTGGCCCACCTCACAGTCGCAGACGATCCGCCTGGCCACTCGCCCGGCGATCTGGCGGACCAGCACCCTGTGGCCGCTCGCGCCGCCGTCGGCGATACCGATGGAGTTGTTCTCATTGTGCCGGGCTGCCCTGCGGCTCAAGGCGTTGAGAAAGCTCCCCTGTTCGTAGCGCAGGTACTCCACCTCACCGGCGCAGGGTGAGCGGTTGATATGCACATCGAAGAGGCTGAGGAAGATGCCCACTTTGACCGAGCGCTCGCCCAGGAACTCGCGCTCGTCCACCTCGGTGATCTCCACCACCCGGCCGTCGGCCGGGGCCAGGATCTTCTCCTCACCGGGCGGCGGCTCACGGTACGGGTCCCGGAAAAAGTACAGCCCGAACCCCGCCACAGCGAGGAAGACCGGGATAAGGTAGTAGAGCGAACCCCAGAGACTGAGCCCGGCCCCCATCGTCGCCAGCACCAAGAGCATCGTCAGTTCACGCCAACCGTAGGCCGCCCACTGGAAGCGACCGATGCGGGGCGGACGGATGCCCACCTTCATCGCTCTGCTCCTGCGTCCCCGCCGTCCGGCGGGCAGGACTCGAACCGGAACCCACAGCGGCCGCGGACATCGGCCAGGTCACGCTCGTCGATGGGGAAGAGACGACACTGCTTGTAGCGCCGCTCGTAGACCCTACACTCATTGGTGCCCCGCAGGTGTGGGCAGCGAAACAACAGTTCACAACACCTCCCACACCGCTGACACGCCCCCTGCCGACGCGCCAACTGCCGCTCGACGTACGCGGGAGCGAAACGCACCAGCCAGAACCGCCTCAGTTTCCCCCACGCCTGCCGGGGCCCAGCCCACCTGTTCACCCAGAGGGCTCGCCGTTCCGCAGCGGCCCCGTTCCCCTTCCGCTCACGTGCGCACACAGCGCATATGTTGTCCGCCGACACCGACAGTGTCAAGCAAAAAGGTGGCCCGGCCGCCGGCAGTTCTCGGCCACTCCCGCGCTCGGCTTGACAGCGGCCCGGTGGGCACTACAATCGTCCGCGTGCCCCGGCGCCCTCCTCTGGGCACCGTTCAAGGGCGAGGGGGATGGCGGCCGATACAGTAAGAGGCAGAGGCGCGCCGGGGGTCCCTGGTCCGCCTTCCCCTGCGAGGTCCTGAAGGGAGTGGGTGTGTCTGCAATCGCCGAGGTGAAGGCCCGCGAAGTTCTCGATTCCCGAGGCAATCCAACCGTGGAGGTGGACGTGGTGCTGGCTGACGGAGCCCGGGGACGAGCGGCGGTCCCTTCCGGGGCGTCGACCGGGGTGCACGAGGCCCTCGAACTTCGTGACGGCGACGCCGGCCGATACCTGGGCAAGGGCGTGCTCAAGGCCGTGGCCAACGTCAACCAGCGTATCGCTCCCGCTCTGCAGGGCCGCGAGGCCGGCGAGCAGGAAGCCATCGACCGGGCCATGATCGAACTGGATGGCACACCCAACAAGAGCAGCCTCGGAGCCAACGCCATCCTCGGCGTCAGTCTGGCCGTGGCCAAGGCCGCTGCTGCGAGCGCCGGTGCGCCCCTCTATCGGTACCTGGGCGGCGAAGGGGCCACCATCCTGCCCGCCCCCATGATGAACATCCTGAACGGCGGCCAGCACGCCGACAACAACGTGGATTTGCAGGAGTTCATGATTATGCCCCTCGGGGCCGACACCTTTGCCGAAGCATTGCGCATGGGCGCCGAGGTCTTCCACAACCTGAAGAAGGTGCTCTCGGCCAAGGGCCTCAACACCGGGGTGGGCGACGAGGGCGGCTTTGCCCCCGACCTGCGGAGCAACGTGGAGGCGGTGGAGGTCATCCTCCAGGCCATTGAGAAAGCGGGCTACCAGCCCGGGAAAGACGCCTTTATCGCCCTGGACCCGGCGGCGAGTTCCTTCTACGAGGAGGGCGTCTATGTGTTGGCGGCCGAGGGTGCCCGCAAGTCGGCCGAGGAGATGGTGGAGTTCTACGCCGACTGGGTGGAGCGGTTCCCCATCGTGAGCATCGAGGACGGGCTGGCCGAGGACGACTGGGAAGGCTGGCAACTCCTCACCAGAGAACTGGGCGACAAGATTCAACTGGTCGGCGACGACCTCTACGTCACCAGCACCCAACGGCTCAAGAAGGGCATCGAACTGGGGGCCTCCAACTCCATCCTCATCAAGGTCAACCAGATCGGGACTCTCACCGAGACCTTCGAAGCCATCAGCATGGCCCACAATACCGGCTGGACGGCTGTGGTCTCCCACCGGTCGGGTGAGACCGAGGACACCACCATCGCCGACCTGGTCGTGGCCGCCGCCACCGGGCAGATCAAGACCGGCTCGCTGTGCCGAAGCGAGCGGGTGGCCAAGTACAACCAGTTGCTGCGTATCGAGGAGGACCTGGGCGAGCGGGCCCAGTACGGACCCCGGACCGAAGTTGGGAGGCCACTATGGCCAAGCGGGTGAACGTCCGCTTTAGGACGGGAACGTCAACCTTCTTCTTCTGGCTGATGACCCTGGCCGGACTGGCCCTGGTCTTCATGGTGGCCACGCTGCCGGCCTTGAGCCGGAACCGCGCCCTCAACCAGGAACTCAAACGGCTGGAGGAGGAGAACGGCCGACTGCGCCTGCGCCTGGGCCACCTCCGCCTGGAAGGACAGGCCCTGCACACCGACCCCGTCTACAACGAAGCCTTGGCGCGCCGGGAACTGGGCCTGGTCAAGCCCGGCGAACGGGTCTTCTGGACTCCACCCTCCAGTCTACGGAGCCTCTCCGACTCTCCGCTCAAACGGACCTCTTCTGCGCTCACCCCCGGCAGCAGCAAGGCCACGCCGGCCTGGCCGTGGTTGGCTCGCCTGGGTGCTCCCGGCCGATACCTCACCGGGGCGCTCCACCGGCTGAGCACCGACAC
>CBDVDV010000032.1:0-26699 GCA_965372835.1 uncultured bacterium
CGAGAACCGTAACCTATTTCTGAGGCACAGGTTACGAGGGGAGTCCGTGCAGGATGAGTGGCTGAGGAGCCTGGATTCGAACCAGGATAACGTGATCCAGAGTCACGCGTGTTACCATTACACCACTCCTCACCCTGACCCGATAGGGTCTCAGGGTGTGGTGACCGCTGTGGATGGTGCCGTCAGTCGGTCACTCCTCAGCGCCGACGACCACGCCCTGACGGTGGACGCGGACGACGTGGTAAAGGTCGTTGAAGGACACGTAGTCGATGCCCTCGCGCTTAGGATACTCGGCCGGGGCTCGTTTGGCAAGGAGGAAGTCAAGACTCGGAGCCCCGGGTGGCCTCGGGGCCCAGTTCCTGCTCGCAGTGGTGGCGGGCGATGGTCAGGAACTCTTCACAGAGCGCGTCGGCTCGCTTCTCAGTGGTGGCTTCGGTGATGACGCGGAGCGCTGGTTCCGTCCCCGAGGGACGCACGTGCACCCAGGCATCGTCCCAGACCAGCCGAATGCCGTCGGTGTAGTCGATGCGGACGGTGCCGGCGTCGGCTTGGGGCTGGAACCGGTTCTTGATGTCGGTGAGCGTGTTCATCGCCGAGGTGTAGGTGGTGGGGAGTTTGGTCTTCCGCATCACGTAGTGGGGCAGTTGGTCAGCCAGTTCGGAGACGGAGAGCCCGGTCTCGGCCAGTTCCTCGAGTATGAGGGCCATGGCCACCAGGCTGTCACGGGTCAGGTGCACCCGGGGGTCGATGACGCCACCGTTGCCCTCACCTCCCAGCACCGCGGCCTCGGTCCGCATCCGCTCGGCCACGTGGATTTCGTGGACCCGGGTACGTACCACCCGGCCGCCAAACTCCCGGGCCACGTCCTCCACCAGTCGGCTGGTGGAGAGGTTGGTGACGATGGGTCCTTTGCGGTGGCGGAGCACATGACGGGCGGCCAGGGCCAGGGTGTACTCCTCACCCAGGTATTCTCCGCGCTCGTTGACGATGGCCAGGCGGTCGGCGTCGGCATCTTGGGCGAAGCCGACGGCGGCCTTGGCCTCAGGCACCGCCTGGCACAGATCACCTAAGTTGGTGAAGGTGGGCTCCGGGTTACGAGGGAAGAGCCCGGTGGGCTCGCAGTGCAGCGGCGTCACTTTGCAGCCCAGTTTTCCCAGGAGTTTGGGGGTGATGAGTGAGCCCGCTCCGTTACAGCTGTCCAGTACCACCCGGAGGCGGGCCTTGCGGATTGTGCGGGGCTGGACCGCCTTGAGCACGCGACGGATGTGCACGTCGTGGGCTTTTGTGTAAGACTCGACGTCCTGCAGGCCCTGCCAATCGACGGCCCGGAAGGTGCCCTGGTAGAAGAGATCCTGGAGCCGGTGCCACTGCGTCTCGTTGAGGTACATCCCTTGTTCGTTGAAGAACTTGAGCGCGTTCCACTCGGCGGGGTTGTGACTGCCCGAGATGACCACCGCGCCGTCGGCCCCGAGTTCCTGGACCATCAGCGCCACGGTGGGCGTGGGGACGATGTCCAGGTCGATGATCTTGCAGCCGGCGCTCATCAGTCCGCCGAAGACCAGGTGCTTCAGCATCACCCCCGAGACCCGGGTGTCCCGACCCACCACCACAGTGCCCGAGTTCCGGAACGTGCCGAAGGCCGTAGCGAAGCGGGTCACCAACTCGGGGGTGAGCGACTCGCCCACCACTCCACGCACACCGGCCACGCTGTACATTACCGGACTCATATTCCCGTCTCCTCCAGCACCTCGGTCGCCCGGAAAACCACCTGACCACCCACCACCGTAGCCTCGACCGAAAACTCCTGACTGAAAACCACCAGGTCGGCGTCCTTTCCCGGGACCAGGGAGCCTTTGCCGTCGTCAGCCCCGGTGGCTCGGGCTGGGGTCAGGGTGGCCATGCGGACCGCCTCGGCCAGCGTCACCCCGGAAAACGCCATGATGTTCCTGATGGCCCGGTCCATCGTCAGGGTGCTTCCAGCCAGGGTGCCGTCGGCGGTTCGACTTTCGCCGTTGACGATGCAGACGGTCTCGCCGTGACGATGGGAGCGGTACTCACCGTCGGGGAGGCCAGCGGCCTGGATGGCATCGGTGACGAGGCTGACGCAATCCGTACCTTTGAGCCGAACGGCCAGTCGGAGCGCTGCTGCGTGCACGTGGACGCCGTCGGCAATCAGTTCCACGGGCAGCCCCTCGGCCAGGAGCACCGCACCTAAGGTGCCGGGCTCCCGGTGGTGGAAGCCTCGCATGGCGTTGAAGCAGTGGGTGACGTTGCTGGCCAGAGGGAGGAGCCGCTGGGTCTCCTCGTAGTTAGCGTCGGTGTGGCCGATAGCCACCCGCACCCCCGCTCGACGGAGACGCTCGGCGACAGCCACGGCGTCGGGGCGCTCGGGAGCGACGGTCATCATGCGGAGTTTGCCATCGGCCACGTCCAGGATTTCCTCCAGGAGGTCGGCTGCGGGTTGGCTGACCAGTTCCGGGGGGATGGCTCCCCGCTTGGCCTCGCTGATGAAGGGACCTTCCAGGTAGATGCCCAGGGGTTCGGCTCCCCCGGGGTAATGGCGGGTCAACTCCACGACTCCCCGAAAGCGCTCCCGCTCGAAGGTGCTGGTAACGTGGAAACTGGTCACCCCGAACCGCACCAGCCCTCGCATCCACTCGGCGTAGTTCTCCGGTTCGTCGTCCCAGACGTCGTGTCCCAGTACGCCCTGGTTGTGAAGGTCGATGAGGCCTGGGGTGAGGATGCCCTGGGGCGCGTCGATTCGCTCCCGGCAGGGCGCCTCGGCGAGTTCGGCCGCGGGGGCGACCCGTTCGATGCGGCCGCTGCGAACGGCCACGCCGTGTTCCGGGAGTGCCTCCTCCGGCGTAATCACAGTTCCGGCGGTGATGATGAGGTCGTAGCCCTGAGTCACGAAGAGATTCCTTCCCAGATGCTTCGACTTGGTGAGGCCTGCCCCATTATAACAACTTACCCCTTGCCTGCGGCGCGCAACGCCTGCTCCACTGCGTCGATGGCTGCCTTTCGCCGCCACGTCCACGCCTGCCAAGAGGCGTGAGCGGCCCTCTCCTCCGCTAACCGCTCGCCGAGGACGACCCTGGCACGACCGGCTACCTGGGAATCCTCAACTTCTACAAGCCTCGCCAGCGCGGGGAGAGCGCCGACACTCAGCGAACCCAGATAGTCAACGTCGATCGGTGTCGTGGCTCCGGCTTCGTGCCGAGCAACATTCCAGTTGGCAATGAAGCCGTCGAGGTTGAGCACCGTGACCGCTGAGAGGAGCAGCACCGTGCTCACCGCATTGGTCCTCAGGAGGAATCTCAGCGGCCTGTTCTGTCTGATCTTTATCAGGATCAGGATGAAGCCCGTCGCCACCAGGCCCATCCACAAGGCCGCCGCCAGCCGAAAACGCGTGAGCCCGTAGGCTTCCACGTAGAACTGGAGTCTGCGGGTGGCGCCGGCGAGGACGACGAGGTTCTGGGCCGCAAAAACGTAGGCCAGCACACGGGTCCTCCGCTGCTCCGCCTGCAATGTGTTGCTGCGCAGGAAAGCGGTGATGGTGACGGCGGCGAGCACCACGGCCGCGATGAGCCGGTAGGCGCCATGGCGAGCGAACTCGGAGTAGGTGAGTCCTCCGGGCAGTTCGAAGGCCAGCCACAGGTAGAAGACGTCGGTGAGGTTGGCCACGAGAAACAGCGCGTTCAGCCCGACCAAAGTCAGCACACAGGCCTTCAGTTCGTTCTTCCGTCTGGCCTCATCGACGGGACCGACTTCGGGGGACCCCTGGAGATAGTCCCAGTGCCGACGGCCCAGGCGAAAGCGAAACAGCCCGTAGAC
The DNA here is from genome assembly GCA_965372835.1 of uncultured bacterium. Taxonomy (GTDB): domain Bacteria; phylum Planctomycetota; class DG-23; order CBDVDV01; family CBDVDV01; genus CBDVDV01. The sequence goes on from CBDVDV010000032.1 coordinate 3,835, forward strand.
CCCCAGGCCGATCAGCAGCCAGAAGAGAACCCGACCGAAGGTCACGTTTGGAAAGAACCTGGCTAACTTCTCAAAGAACTGTTGACTCCACCGGACCAGCACCAGGTTGGCCGGGATGATGAGGAAGGCGAAGACCAACACCAGGCCGATGGGCAAGGCCAGAACCCACGCCGGGGGCGGGCCGCCGGCCAGGCGCCGGTGCATCAGCAGTAGGTAACGGCGTGCGTCGGCTGGCGCTGCGGTGAGGCTGCGCACGCCGCCCGAGACCCCGCGCAAGATGCCCGCCAGCAGTGGCCGGCGCGCGGCTGACATCGCCAGCGCAAGAATCGACCAGCCAAGGACCACCAGCAGCATTCGACCGAAGAGCGACGACTGGAGCGTCGCTCCTAAGGCCAGAACCAACCATAGGACGGGCCACGGGCCCGCCCGTCGGAGCCGGGCACCGTACCGGGCCCACACTGCGGCAGCCACACACACGGAGAAAATGCTGAGTCCGCACCCGGGCGAGTGGCCGAAAAGCAGGTAATCAGCCAGGACGGTGAGAGCCAGAGTTACTGTGACTCGCACTGTGAGATTCGTCATGGTCGGCGTGCCTCAGGTACTGACTCGCGCTCTCTACGGAGCGGGCCGAGCCGGGGGGTCCCCCGCAGAACTGCCTGCAAACTCCCTCAGGAGCACTATACGCCGCTCTCGGCGGTTGTCAAGAGCATCACGCCTGCCGCCCTGCTCCGGCGACTGTGGCAGGTTCCGGATACTCCGGTCTGGCTCCGGATGACGGGGGCGTCTCGGGCTTGGCGGGTTGGCTGTTTTTGTTGGATTTCGCCGGGCTGGCTCGTATAGAGTGACGGGTGGTGGTCGTGGTGGAGGGCGAGCGGAGCACGCATGATCGACCAACGCAAGGCGCTTCTCGAGCGGGTGCGGACGGTGGTGGTGAAAGTGGGCACGGCAGTGCTCACGGGCAGCGGCGGTCGTCTTGCCCGCCGACGTATTTCGGCCCTGGCCCGGCAGGTGGCCGGGCTCCACGAGCGGGGGCTGCGTGTGGTGCTGGTCAGTTCGGGGGCCATCGGGGCCGGCATGGGCGAACTCGGGCTTCGCCAGCGTCCGCAGAGCCTGCCTCAGTTGCAGGCGGCGGCGGCGGTGGGGCAGGGACAGTTGATGCGGGCCTACGACGACGCCTTCAAGACCCATGGGCTGCGCACCGGGCAGGTGCTGTTGACCCGCGACGATTTCGACGACCGGCTCCGCTACCTCAATGCCCGCAACACCATCTTTTCCCTGCTGGAGTTCGGGGTCATCCCCGTCATCAACGAGAACGACACCACCAGTGTGGAGGAGATCACCTTCGGCGACAACGACTTCCTCGCCGCCCAGGTCACCAACCTGCTCCGGGCTGAACTGCTGGTCATCCTCACGGTGGTCGACGGGCTGCGTCGCCCCGGGGCCGACGGTCGCCTGGGGGAGCGGATCGAGGTGGTGGAGGAGGTCGGCGAAGAGGTGCTGGCCCTGGCTTCCGAGGAGGCCACGGCGCTGGGGCGAGGCGGGATGACGAGCAAACTTCAGGCCGCGCAGATGGCCACCCGGGCCGGTGAGGCCGTCGTCATCGCCGACGGTACCCGCCAGGGGGTCCTCGCCGCCATAGTTGCCGGCAAGCCCGTGGGGACACTCTTTCTCCCTTCCGCCAGGCCGATGACCAGCCGAAAGCGCTGGATCGGTTTCGGGGTGCGTCCTCGGGGAGGCGTCCAGGTGGACGCGGGCGCCCGCCGGGCGCTGGTGGAGCGGGGGAAGAGCCTCCTTCCCAGCGGGGTCACCGGTGTAGAGGGGCGTTTCCAGCGGGGTGACGTGGTCGAGTTGGAAGACGAGGGCGGAGAGGTGTTCGGCCGGGGTCTGACCAACTACAGCGCCGAGGAGGTGCTTCGGCTGCGCGGGATGAAGACCAGCCAGATCTCCCGGGTCCTGGGCTCCAGGCCCTACGACGAAATCATCCACCGCGACAACCTGGTCATCCTTTAGGGAACCTCGCCGCCCGCTTCGGGCGGACGGCTATGACGGTGTCCCCTCAGGCGGGGAAGCGATGTTCATTTTTCTGCCCATTGGCGACATAGCCCCCAGGGAGCGAACGCCTTACGTCAATTACGTCCTGCTCGGGGTGAACATCGCGCTGTTCCTGCTGCTGGGTCTGCGGGCGGACTACCGGAGCATCGTCTTGGACTACGGTGTGGTGCCCGCTCACCCGCAGTGGAGTGACTTCATCACTTCCATGTTCCTCCATGCGGACATCTTCCACCTGGGTGGGAACATGCTGTTCCTGTGGATTGTCGGCGACAACGTGGAGGACGTTCTGGGTCACCTCGGGTACCTGGGCTTTTACCTTGTGGGTGGGGTGGTGGCCATGGTGCCTCATGTGCTGCTCCTTGCCGGGTCGGAGGTGCCCTGCATCGGTGCCTCCGGGGCCATCAGCGCGGTGATGGCCGCCTACGCAGTGTGGTTCAGCCGCAACCGGATAAAGATCTGGTACCTGATAGGCTTTTTTTACATTCGGGCCGGTGTGGCATTGGTGCCGGCGGTGGTTGCCGTGGGTCTCTGGTTCGCGTTGCAGTTGCTTTACGGGCTTCTGACGGTGCGTGCGCAGGTGAGCGGTGGGGTGGGCTACTGGGTGCACATCGGTGGCTTCGTCTTTGGGCTGGTTGTGGCGCTGGCGGTGCGGACGCTGTGGTCTCGGCGCATTCCTCGGATTACCGTCGAGGCTGCTGAGCCTGGTCGGAGATACTTTCGCCCCCGTCGGCCCAACCGGTACGACGGCAGGGGAGGTGCGTGGTGAGCAAGTTCCCCTCGCCGCGGGAGCGGCAGAAGCAGCTGCGCCAGCGACTGGCCGTCGCCTTGGAGGCGAAGGACGTCCGCCAGGTCGAGGAGTGCTTTCGCCAACTGCTCGCTTCAATCTATGGGCTGACCTTGAGTTCGGAGGAACTGGTCTCGGTGGCCGCCTGTATGCTCGGGGCCCGTAACCACGACCTGGCCATGCGCGCCTACCGCGAGCACCTCCGCGCTTACCCCCAGAGCGCTCGCAACCCCGAAATCTGCTTCCGTCTCGGCATCCTCTTCAGCCGACGGTTCCACGACTACGACGAGGCCCTGAAATACCTTACCCCGGCCGCCAAGACCCACACCCGCTCCGACCGCGTGGCCCGGGCCGAAGAGGAGATCCGTCGAATCCAGGAGAACCTGGCCCGCGTCGATGCCTCGGCCAGCACCCTCGAAGGCACCAGCCAGCGCGCCTGGGTGGTCCGCCAGACCGACGACCCCATCAACCTGGGCCAGGTGGGTCGGCTGGTGGCCCGGGAGGCGGGAATGGTGCTGGCTGAAGTGACGGCCGTGTTGCGCCGATCGCGGGGCATCATCCTGGCCGGTGCGCCGGTGGAAGTGGCCAGGCGTGTGGCCCAGAGGCTGCAACAGACAGGCGTGCCCGTGCTGGTTATCGGTGAGGAAGACCTGGTCAGCCTGCCCGAGGCCAGGCGGCTGAGTCGGATGACCATCTCCGAGGAGGGCTGCCGCTTTGAGGTAGGCCAGGAGGTGCGCCAGGTCGCTTGGCGCGACGTCTACTTTGTGGTCGCTGGTCGGGCCCGTACGGGCGAGCCGGGAGGGATTGAGCCTGTCAAGGATTCTTCGCTTGGATTTGGTGTGGGGTTCAGTTACCACGGAACCTACGTACCCCACCGGCGCTTTGTTGGCAAGCGCGGTACCGAGCGGCGGTTCCTGGTTCTGGATTTCTTTCTCTTCGAGCCCTGGCAGAGGCTGCGAGTTGAGGAGGGGCGGACGCACTGCGTCATGCAGACATCCGAGGGGGGTGCGAGGGGGGCCCCTCAGATGGAGCAGTTTGTGCGCGCCCTCGTGGAGGCCGCTCCTGAACTCCGGGGCAACGAGTTCCTTCACCTCATCGCTGCCGGTGGCTACCAGAGGCATGCCCGGCGGTTCGAGTTCGATTCCTCGTTGGCCTTTAATTCCTACTGTCAGTGGCTCCTGCAGTTGGAGGAGCACAACCGCCCGCCTGACACACCGGGGCGCTGAGGCCCGCGCGAGGGGTGAGGATGGCATCTCAGGAAGCCGCCCAGCGCCGCGACCATGAGGTCGCTCCGGGACCGCTCAGTCTGTGGCGGTGGCTGGCCCAGCAGGTGGACTTCGCCCGGGAGCGGCCGCGCCGCCGTAATGACCTCGAACTCACCAGGCTCCAGTCCGAGAAGTTGGGCACCCATTACATCGTCAAGAACCCCGCTGCCGGGCGGTACCTCAAACTCACACCCGAGGACCATTTTCTCTTCTCGCTCATGGACGGTGAGCACACCGTGCGCGACCTGCTGCTCGCCTACTACCGGGAGTTCGGGGCCCTGGCCTTCAGCCGGGTGCTGGGCCTCATCCAGGAACTCAAAGAGGGAGGCTTTCTCCTCCAGGAGCAGCCTCGTCTCCTCAGTTACCTGCGCCGGCAATGCGCCCGGCGGGGCTGGCTGGGTCGCCTGGCGGCGCTGGGTCACGCCGTGCTCCACAAGGAGTTGGCCATTGGCTCCATCGACCGCTGGGTGACCGCGCTCTACCGGAAGGGCGGCTGGCTGCTCTTCACCCGGGCGGCGCGGATGCTCTACGTCGCGCTGGTCTCGGCTGGGCTGGTGCTCTTTGTCTGGATGCTGACCCGCGGGACGTACTCTTTGCTGGCCGTGGACGGCTCCTACGTGCTTGGCGGTGTTGTCCTGGCCGTGCTGCAACTGGGGGTCATATTCGTCCACGAGCACGCCCACGCCCTCGCCACCAAGCACTTCGGCCGGGAAGTGGTGCGTGGGGGATTCATGCTCTACCTGGGGCTGCCCGCCTGCTTCGTGGATACTTCCGACATCTGGATGGCCCCCAAGCGGGCCCGCCTCGCCGTCAGTTGGGCGGGGCCGTACTCGGAACTCATCCTGGGCGGCCTCGCCACCATCGCCGCCGGGCTGCTCGGACCCACGGGGGCTGGGAACATCCTCTTTAAGTTCGCCCTGCTCCTCTACCTGGGAGCCTTCCTCAATCTCAATCCGCTGCTCGAGTTGGACGGCTACTACCTGCTGATGGACTGGCTGGAGGTGCCCATGCTGCGTCGGCGCTCCTTTCGCTTCCTGCGGGATAACCTCCTGGGCAAGATCCGTCGGCGCGAGCCCTTCGCTCCCGAAGAGCGTCTCTTCGGGTGGTTTGGACTTCTTTCGCTGGGCTATACCGCCTTCGCTGTGGCCACCGCTCTCTACATCTACTTCTACTACGCGCTGGGGGCCGTGAGCGCTCTCTGGCAGGCCCACGGGTGGCTGGTGCGGGGGATTATCGTGGCGTTTTACGCTGCGGTTGTGGGACCGTTAGTGTACTTGGTGACGGTGTGGCTGCTGCGCGGCCTGCGCGACGCGGTCCAGTGGGCACGTCGACGGGCCATCCTCGACGATCCCTACCGGATGGGTGCCGCCGTCGTGTTGGTGGCACTGTTGGTATGGTACCTCCCGGGGGGGTTGGCCCCGCCGTGGGACCTGCGAATCTACGCTGTTCTGCTGGCCCTGGGGATGGGGGCCGTCGCTGTGGGTTCGGCGCTCCTGGTCCGCTGGTATGACGACCCGGTGCCGAGGGTGGCCGCGGCCCTGTTCGGGGTTTGGGCCGCGGGTGTGCTGGCGGCGGAGGTCTTGCTGGCGGCGGGGTTGCGCGGGGTGGGGGCGGTGGTTTCGACGGTGGCGTGGGTTGGGTTCCTGGGCAGTGGGTTAGCGGCCTGGCGGGTGGCCAGCGCGTTTCGAGTGCGTTGGAGGGACCTGCTTCTTGCCGGGGCGGTGGCTGGCGGGTCGGCCCTGGCTGGCGTGGTGTTGGCTCCGGGCGGGGAGGGTGGTCTGGCGGCTCGCTGGGTGTTAGTCGTTCCCGTGTGTGCGTCTTTGGGGCTGGGTTGGATGACGGTGGCGGCCCGGGCCTACCGGGGCACGGCGTTGGCTTTGGCGGCAGGGGTGGGCTGGTGCGGGCTGGCTCTGGGCGTCCTGGCGACGTGGCTGTGGGCGGCGGGGGAATGGCAGTTGGGCCAGGGGAGTTTCGCGCTGGGGCCGGCGGTTTTCAGCATCGCGCTCGTGGTCGGAGGAGTGGCGCTGGTGCGTTTAGCGTACCGCAGGCTGGGCCGGGCGCGGGTCGCCGCCCGCCCAGCCCCGGCCCTGAGCGACGCCGAGCGGCTCACTGACGCTTTCCGGGCGCTGGTGAGTTCGGTGCTCGAACATTTCCAGGCCCTTTCGGGCACCCAGGTCGTCGGCGCCCTGGGAGAGGAGTTGGAGCGACGAAGCGGGTTCCCCGGGGAGGTGACCATCAGGGGCACCCAGGTGGAGGTGCAGGTGGGGCCGGCGGAGAGCATCCTCCGGGTGGCGGCTCGCCTGCGGTCGGCTCTGGAGCAGGTCTTTGCCGGGGTGCGGCGGTACTTGCGCGACGCCTACCTGGGGCGCGTGGTGGAGCGCGTCTTTGCCGAACTGAGTTGGGACGAACGGGAAGCGGTCAGCCAGTATCTGCTCCGGGGTGAGGACTGGCAAGGGGCCCTTGCCCAAGCCCACCACGCTACCAGTCAGGGGCAGGCGGCGCTCCTGGCTCAGAACCCCGTCTTCGCCGAACTGACCGAGGAGGAGACCGGGGCGGTGGTCAGCCGACTGCGACCCTTGCGGTACCGCGTGGGGGACGCCATCGTCCGGCAGGGCGAACCCGGTGACACCTTTTACGTCATCTCCCGGGGCCGGGTGGGCGTGGTGGTGGAGACAGCGGAAGGGCCGGAAGAGGTGGCCGAACTGATGGAAGGGGACTATTTCGGTGAGATCGCCCTCCTGCGGGAAACCACCCGCACGGCGACCTGCGTCGCCCGCACCGACGTGGAGGTGCTGGCCCTGAGCCGGTCCGATTTCACTGAACTCCTGGCCCGGCACTTCGCCGTGGCCGCCAAGGTGGAGAAAGTGGCGGCGATGAGCGCCATGCTCCGGCGGATGCCTCTCTTTGCCGACTTCTCTCCCAAGCAACTGCAGGCGATACTGGGGTGCCTGAGGAGCGAGACCCGTGCTCCCGCCACGGTGGTGGTCCGTCAGGGTGAGCCCGGAGACCGCTTCTACATCATCGCCTCGGGCTCGGTGGAGGTGCTGGTGGCGAATGAGGCCGGTGAGGAGAGGGTAGTTGCGCGCTTGAGTCGAGGAGAGTATTTTGGTGAAATAGCGTTGCTTGCTGACGTTCCCCGGACCGCGACGGTGCGGACGGTGACGGAGTGTGAGTTCTTCGTCCTGGTCCGCCAGGAGTTCGAAGAACTTGTCCGCACCCAGGTGCTGGCCGGCCGATATCTGGAACGGGTCAGTTCCCGGCGCCTGCTGGACACCAAGAGGAAACTGGTCGGGGGAACGGCGGCTGCCAACCCGGCGGGCGCGGGTGAGTGACGCCGAGAGCGAGGGAGACGAGGGTGGAGTGCTGGCACTGCGGACGACCGGCTGCGGGTGTGTGTGCTTTCTGTGGTCGGGCGGTGTGCAAGGAACATGCCCAGCATCTGCCAAACGTCATCACCATCTTCCGGGATACGGATGACGTTAACAAAGCCGTCGTCGTGGCCGATGCTCTCTATTGCGGGGTCTGCTCGCCCCGGGACGAGCCCGTCCCCCTGGAAGGCTTGGAGCGAGGGGAACAGCAGGCGGGGGGTGGAAGGACGGTATGAGCCCGGCTGCTGAGGCCGACTTCGCCATAGTAGCCTTGGCTACGACGGCTGAACCGGAGGAGTCGACAAGGGCATGATGGTGCGTGGGTGGCTGGTAGTGGTGGTGGCCGTGGCGCTCGTGGGATGCTCTGCTGCGCCCCTGGCCAAGCGTGAGCCGCTGGAGAGGCTTTTCGCTGGGGTGGACCCGGCGATGCTGCGGGGGAGGCCCGAACGGGTCGACGCCCGTGATGCTGCCCGGCCGGGTGGGGTTGGCGAGACCGATCTCGCGGCCGAGGTGGATCGGCGCCGGGCCGAGGTGAAGCAGGCCCCCCAGGACGCCCAGCGTCGTCATCGCCTCGCCCTGGCTCTCATGCAGGCCGGTGAGGTCGAGGAGGCTGCCCGTCAGTGGGAGAAGGCCGTCGAACTGGACCCCGACTTCACCAAGGCGTACTACAACCTCGGGGTGTGCTGCTATACGTTGGGCCTGATCGATGACGCCGAGACCCATTGGCTGAAGGCCGTGGAACTGGAGCCGACCCACGTCAGCGGTCACTACAACCTGGGCGTTCTCAAACACAGTGCACAGGCCCTGGAAGAGGCCGCTGACCATTACCGCCAGTGCATTGCCGTGGCTGCCCAGAACCGTCACCTGAAGGCCCAGGTGAACCTGGGCCTGACCCTCGCCGGGCAGAAGGAGTTTGACCGGGCCCGAGAGGTCTGGGAACGGCTCCTCTCGCAGAACCCTCAGTGCTTCAATGCCTGCTACAACTTAGGCGTCCTCTCCCAGCAGAGAGGCGACGTGGCCGGGGCCGTGCGCTTTTGGCAGCGGGCAGCGGACATTTCCCTCGACGAGGTCGCCTGGGAGATGGGTGACGAGTCGGCGGGACGTCGGATCAAGGCCTTGGCCTACTACAACCTGGGGGTGGCGGCCGACGAGGCCGGCGACCTGGGCAAAGCCATCGCCTACTTCCGACAGGCGTTCGAACTGGACAGCACCAACCCCCTCATCAGACAGGCCTGGCGCAGCGCGGTCAGGCAAGAGCGCCTCGGTTACTGAGCGTGTGGCCGGGCCTACGCCCGCCGAAGGGCTTCGGCCCGCAGGCGGGGTGGTTCAACCGGGAGACCCTTGGAGGAGCGGCTGGCGGTGGGTCGGCGGAGGCGAAGCCTGCGGCTTTTCATAGGTGTGGCGCTCCTCGTGCTCACCGGGTCGGGGTGCGCTTGGCTCTTTCCCTCGCCCAGCGGCCCCGACGAGAAGGTGCGGGCAGCCACCGCCGACGGCTGGGAACTGGCCCTGTACCACTACCGACCCGCCGACCCACGGCCGGGCAAACCACCGGTCGTCCTCTGTCACGGGATGGCGCTCAACAGCTACTTCTGGAACCTGACCAAGCAGAACCACTTCCCCAGGTTCCTCGCCCAGCGGGGCTACGACGTCTGGACGGTGGACCTCAGGGGTTATGGTCAGAGTCGGCTCCGCCAGCGCTACCGGGGCTTTACCGGGTTTGACCTGGAGCCCCACGACCCCACCCGCTGGACCGTGGACGATTACGTCCACTACGACGTGCCGGCCATCCTGCAGACGGTCTGTGAGCAGACCGGCGCCGAGGGGGTCACCTGGGTGGGACACAGCATGGGTGGGATGGTCATGTACGGGTACCTGACCTCGGCCGAGGACGTCAGCCAAGTCAAGAGGTTCGTGGCCGTGGCTTCCCCCGTCTTCATCGCTCAGCCCCCCAACGACATCCTCCGCGACATGGACGAGTACCACGGCCTGATCAACGTCCTCCTGGTCATCAACGTGCGCGGACCGGCCCGTGCCTTCGCCCCGGCGGCCTGGATGTTCAACACCCCGCTGGCCATACTCTACTACAACGCCGGCAACATGGACGTCGGCACCATCGTGCGCTTGTACGCCAACGCCTTTGAGGATATTCCCCCGGGGGTGAGCGACCAGATGCTGAGGATGGTGCGCTCGGGGGAGTTCGAGTCGGCCGACGGGAGTCTGGTCTACGCAAAAAGCCTTGACAGGGTGCGCTGTCCTGTGCTGTTATTGTGTGCGAAGAGCGACAACCTGGCCACGGAGTGGGCGGTGTTGGAGGCTTACCGGCTCCTGGGCTCCGAGGACAAGAGTTATCGGCTCTTCGGCCTGGCCAACGGTCACGTGGCCGACTACGGCCACTGTGATCTCATCAACGGCAAGCGGGCGCGTGAGGAGGTGTTCGCCTACATTGCCGGGTGGCTGGACGAGCACTGAGTGGTGGGCTGGGCGGGTAGCGGTGCGGAAAAGCAGAGCAGAGGAGGTCGAGAAAGATGGCTGACAATCCGGTGGAAGCGATTATCGAGCGGGCCCTCTCAGACGCCGACTTCCGACAGCGGCTCCTGGGCGACCCCGAGGCCGCCTGCGCCGAGTACGACCTCTCGGCGGACCAACTGGCCAAGGTGGCGGCCAGTTGCAAGGAGGCCTTCGCCGGGGAGCTGGACGCGCGCATCAGCAAGAAGCGCATCGGCGCCAAGTTCGCCGGCTTTACCGGCCCCTTGGGCATTGACGGCATCCAGGAGTGATGCGGGGGGCCCCCGACTGCCCTTCGTCCGTGGTCTACTGGGAACAGAAAGCGGCCCCGGGAAAGGTCAATCCCGGGGCCGGTTCGTTTGCTCGTTCAGGTAAGCGTTCGGCCGACCGTCAGCGTTCCACCAGTTTGACAAAGTCCTCCACGTCGAGGATGCGGACGGCCAGTTCACGCGCCAGATTGTAAGCGTTCAAGCCCTGCGCGGCCCGCTTCTGGGCTTCGGGCGAGACCTCCTCACCTGCCACCCGGATCTCACCCACCACCAGGTAATCGGTGTCCAGGCTGACCTCCTCGGCCACCTCGCCACCCCAACGCTCGACCAGGAACCTAAGTTGCTCCGGGGTGTAGCCCACGGCCGGTGGGAACCAGCCGGCGACGACGAAGGTGGGCTTCTCCTTGGCCAGCAGCGCGGTCATGACGTAGTCGCCCTTGGTCACCGGCCGATCGGGCACGGACTCGATGACACCGACCACACTCGACTTCCCTTCCACCCGGCGGACCTGGATGCGCCCCTTCTCGATGACCTTGCCCCCTCGGCCCATGTTATAGACCTGGAAGATCATGCCCGGCTGGACGTGGTCCATCCCCCCCAGGTTGATGGTGCCGTAGCCGGTGTCGTTGTCGAAGGCGACGATGTAGCCGTCCGGGTCTTCGGCCTTCTCCTCGATGATGCGCAACTTGCTCTGCATCTGGACCATTCTCGCCTTGAGTCCCATTTCCAGGCGCTTGAAGGAGGCGGTGGCCTCCTCCAACTGGTCCTTGGCCTCCAGGGCCTCGTCCTCAGCGGCTCGCTTCTGGTCGCGGAGTTGGGCCAGGAGGTCGTCGCGCTCTTTGACCTGCTTCTTGAAGCCGGCCTCCATGGTTGCCTTTTCTTCGTCCAGCCCCTGGATTTCGTTGTCTTTGGCCTGCTGGGTATCGTTCAGTTGATTGCGGAGGTTCTCCAGTTCCTGGGACGCGGTCTGATACTTGACTTCCGTCTCTTCGGCCAGCCGACTGGCCTGACGGGCGCGGTCCTCCAGGAGTTCGAGGGCCCGTTTGGCAGTGGCGGGCACGACATCAGGCACGGCGGCGACGGCGGTTTCCAGGGCCACGTTCGTGTCGAAGCCGCTCTTGGTAGTCCACTGGTCACGTTCGGCCTGCAGCAACTTCACCTGGTCGCCGACAACGGCGAGCTGCTGCTTCTGGTCGTCGATGGTGCGCAGCTGTTCGTCCCACTTGCTGTAGAAGACGAAGGCCAGCAGTACGCCGACGACAGCGATGATGATGCAGATGACCAGCGCCACCGTCGATCCACCCCCACGGTATTCCCCGGCAGGCTCCATCTGAGGTCCTCCTTTCGCAGTCGTACGAATCTCGTCGCCTTTGTGCGACGACCGCTGGTCGTCGGCTCAGCACCGACCCGGGTCATAAGATGAAATGCGCAGACACCGGCCCCGCGGCTGGCCCACTGTTACCGAAGCGGCCGTGGATGTCAACAAAAAAACCAGTCCCGACCGGAAATCGGGCTCCGGCCACCGCGGCTGCTCGTCTCTGAGTCCAGCGGCCGGTGGTTACGGGCCGCTCGGGGGGCCAGGGCGGGTACGCAGCTCTTCATACGCTAAGTCCAGTATGGCCAGGTCGCCGCGGGAAACCGGCGAATACTGCGGGTACTTTTCCACCACTTGCCCCAGGGCCTTATCCGGCAGTACGTTGACCAGTTGCACCAGGCATTTGGCTCGCCGCTGGCGATCGTAGATCACGAAGCGCATGCCTTCCCGGAGCCGGGCATCGCGCGGGAAGCGGACGGGTTCCTCTCCCGAGCCGGTCAGGGTGACTGACAGGCGGTCAGCGGCCACCACCGCCTCGCTCAGCCCCACACTCTCAGGCGGGACCCGCAGCGACAGAGCCAGCAGCACCCTCACCTTGCTGAGGTGCTCCTGGTACCAGTTCTCCAGGGCTCGGCGCGTCTGCTTCTCTTGGTTGTACTTGGAGCCCAGGTCGTCGGATCGCTCCTCCTCATCCTTCAGCCTCCCCTCCAGTTCGTCGACCTCGGCCTGGAGGGAGTTGACGTCCGTCCTGCGGGCCTCCTGCTCAGCCTTGAGTTGTTCGGTCAGCGCCTCGAGCCTCTGCAGGAATTCCGTAGTCTTCTGAATCAGTTGAACGTCGGCTGCGCCCCGGGCCTGGATGGCTTCATCGCGGGCCTTTTCCATGCCCTTCCAACCGGTTTGCAGTTCGTCCAGTTTGGTAGTAGTGGTCGTGAGTTTGGCCTCCTGTTCACTGAGGTAGCCCCGCACGGTCGGAGGTCTTGCGTTTCGAACCAGTTCCTCCAACTGAGCCGGGTCGCCGGGGCCCACCAGTTCATAGTAGCGTTTCACGGTGTTCTCGGTGCTTTCCTTTTCGCGCTCCAACTTGGCGATATGCCCGGCCACCTGGTCGGCGGCCCCAGAACTGGCCACGACCTGAAGCTGCTTGAGGTAGATGACGAACCCCTCGGTGAGGCAGGCGACCACCAGCAGGGCAATGATGATGGAAGTAACCAGGGGAATGGCGCGTCGACGGGGTCGCTCCTTGGTCGGGGGCGCCGGAGACTTCTCTTCACTCATGCGACCTGCCCTCCTTGCAAGGCACCTTCGGACTTGGCCGGCCCGGTTCCACCCGGACCTTCTCCCCGACGGGCATTATAGCCCGGCCTTGCAGATGGACAAGCGGAGAAAAAGGGGAAAGATTTTTCCCAGAAAGCCCTTGACTGTGAGCTGGGGCAAGGTAGAGTGAAGTATGGACGGCAGCGAACTGCGCTGGCGTTATAGTCAAGATTCCGGGCTCCGTAGGTCGGAGCCAATCCAACTGATCGGATTGCTCAAAGCCCCAAATCGCTCGTCCAATCTCTGCATCATCCAGTGTTCCCCGCGCTGCTTCGGGGCGCGGAACATGAGCCCTGCCGAGGTCCATGACTGAGCACCGGGGTTGTCGAGGACTGGTGGGCGTGTGCCCGCCCGCTTCGGTGTGTGCGCTGGTCCGGACGTCTGCGGGGAGTGGCGGGGGCGGAGGAAAGTGCTCTAAAGGGAGCCCGCGCCGAGGGCCCGTAAACCGCGGCACAAGCATCCTGGGGAAACTCGCAAGCCCCTCTCGAACGGCCAATGGCGAAGACGCTCTACCTTATCGACGGCCACTCCCAACTCTACCAGGCCTACTGGGCCATTCGGGGTGAGTTGTCCAGCCCCGCCGGCGTCCCCACCGGGGCCGTCTATGGGTTCACCAACATGCTCCGGCGCATCCTCAACGAGCATCCCGATTACGTGGCCGTGGTCTTCGACACCGGCAAACCCACCTTCCGCCACGAGAAGTACCCCGACTACAAGGCTAACCGGCCGCCCATGCCCGACGACCTCATCGTTCAGATTGAGTACGTGGAAAAGGTCCTCAAGGCCTTGGACATTCCCATCTTACGCCTGGAAGGCTACGAGGCCGACGACGTCATCGGCTCCGTGGCCCGACGGACCGCCCGGCAGGGCCTGGAGGTGCGCATCCTCACCCGGGACAAGGACCTTCTTCAGCTGCTGGGGCCCCACGTGGCCATCTACGACAACACCAAGGACCGGCTGGTCACCGCGGAAGACCTGTTAGAGGAGAAGGGCATCGCCCCCGGTCAGGTGGTCGATTGGCTGGGCCTGGCCGGTGACACCTCCGACAACGTGCCTGGGGTGCCCGGCATCGGCGACAAGACCGCCCTCGCCCTCGTCCAGGAGTTCGGCTCTATGGAGGAGGTGCTGGCCAACGTGGACCGGGTCTCGGGCAAAAAGCGCCGGGAGAACCTGCGCCAGTTCGCCGATCAGGCCCGCCTCAGCCGGGAGTTGGTGACCCTGGACACCGAGGTACCCCTGGAGGCGCATCTCGAAGACATGCGCTTTACCGGTGGCGACCGGGAGGAACTGCTTCGGCTCTTCCGTGAACTGGGCTTCCAAAGGTTTCTCGACGAGATGACCGTCACCGTGGAGGAGGATCGGGGCGCCTACGAACTTATCACCTCGGACACACTTGATGACTTCGTCCACAGGCTGTCTCGCCAGACCGCTTTTGCCTTTGACCTGGAGACCACCAGCACCCGGGCCATGGAGGCCGAGCTGGTGGGCCTGTCCTTCAGTTGGAAGCCCGGCACCGGGTACTACCTGCCGGTGCGGGGGCCGGCGCTGGAGACGAGCCAACTTCTCGATGGGGACATGGTGCTGGAGCGTCTCCGGCCCATCCTGGAATCGGAGGAGGTGGCCAAGTGGGGTCAGCACGTCAAGTACGACTCCCTGGTGCTTCGCCGCCGAGGGATACGCGTGGCCGGGGTGACCTTCGACTGCCTCCTGGCTGCCTATCTTCTCGACCCGGACAGTCCCCACGGCCTGGACAGCCTTTCCGTCCGCTACCTTCAGTACAAGCCCATTCCCATCAAGTCGCTCATCGGCACCGGCAAGAAGCAGAAGACTATGGACCAGGTGCCCCTGGCTGTCGTCAGCCAGTACGCCTGTGAGGACGCGGACCTGGTGGTCAGACTGAAGGAGGTCCTGGAACCCCGACTGAAAGAACTCGGCCTGGCCGAGCTCTTCGAGGAGGTGGAACTTCCACTGAGTGCCGTCCTGGAGGAGATGGAGTTCCAGGGCGTGCGGGTCGCTACCCAGGTGCTGGGCGAACTCTCCCGCTCCTTCGGTGAGCGTATCGAGCAACTGGAGACCCGGATCCACAGCTCCGCCGGGGAGACCTTCAATATCGATAGCACCAAGCAGTTGGGGCACATCCTGTTCGACAAACTGGGCCTGCCCCGGGTGAAGCGGACCAAGACGGGTTATTCGACCGACGCCTCGGTGCTGATGAGGCTGGCCTCGCTCCACGAACTGCCCCGGCTGGTGCTGGAGCATCGGGCCCTGAGCAAACTCAAGGGCACTTACGTGGACGCCCTGCCTCGGTTGGTCAACCCGGCTACCGGCCGCATCCACGCCTCCTTCAGCCAGACGGTGGCGGCCACCGGCCGACTCAGTTGCCGCGACCCCAACCTGCAGAACATCCCCATCCGCACCGATGAGGGCGGCCAGATCCGCCGGGCCTTCGTCCCCGGGGAGCCGGGCTGGGTGTTCCTCTCGGCCGACTACTCTCAGATCGAACTGCGGATCCTGGCCCACCTTTCCGGTGACACCGCTCTGCGGGAGGTATTCCTGCGAGGCGGCGACGTCCACCGCTTCGTCGCCAGTCAGATTCTCGGTGTGCCCGAGGAGGAGGTGACCTACGAGCAGCGCCGCCGCGCCAAGGCCGTCAGTTTCGGCGTCATCTACGGGCTGAGTCCGTACGGGCTTTCCTCCAGCATAGGTGTCTCGGTGTCCGAGGCCCGCGAGTTCATCGACGCCTACTTCGACCGCTATCCGGGTGTGGAGGCCTTCATCCGCCGAACCCTCACCGAGGCCAAAGAACGAGGCTACGTCACCACCATCCTCAACCGCCGCCGCTACGTCTCCGGTGTGCGCATCCCCCGGGGGAGAAACTTCGGCCAGGCCGAGCGCGTGGCCATTAATGCGGGAGTCCAGGGCTCAGCAGCCGATATGATAAAGGTGGCCATGAACGCCATCCACCGCCGCATCCGTCGGGAAGGACGGCCCAGCCGACTCCTGGTGCAGATACACGACGAACTCCTCTTCGAACTACCGGCCGACACCGTAGCCACCGAGGCCCGGGCAGTGGAGGAGGAGATGCGCCGGGCCGTCGAACTCGACGTCCCCGTCGAAGTCAACCTGGAGGTAGGGCCGAACTGGCTGGAGATGGAGCCCTTGAGGTTGGGGGCCGAGGTTCCAGCCTGAGGGAGGGTGAGGGGCCGTGCCCACAATGTCCCACCGTGACAGCGAGGGGACTGAGCGACCAGGCCCGCTGGTCATCGGGCTGGTGGGTGGCATCGGGAGCGGGAAAAGCGAAGTCGCCCGGCTGGTCGGCGAGCGCGGTGGCGTGCTCATCGATGCCGACCGTATCGGTCATGAGTTGCTCCAAGAGCCGGCGGTCAAGCAGCGGGTGGCGGAACTGTGGGGCCCTGGGGTCTTCGACGCTGAGGGCGAGGTGGACCGCGCCGAACTGGCCGCGGCGGTGTTCTCGGGTTCCGGTGAGGGGAGTCCGGGTATCCAGGCGCTGAACGAGGTCGTCCACCCGAAACTCACGGCGCGGGTGCGCGACGCGATCGACCGGGCTCGCCGCCAGGGCGCAGCGTCCTGGGTGGTGGTCGATGCGGCGCTGCTTCTGGAGTGGGCTCTGGAGGCCTGGTGTGACGTTGTCGTCTTCGTTGAGGCGTCCGAGCAGGAGCGCCGGGGGCGGGTGGCCCAGGCGCGGGGGTGGTCGGCGGAGGAACTCACTCGTAGGGAGCGCTGTCAGTTTTCCCTGGCGGAGAAACGCGCCCGTGCGCAGCGGGTGCTTCAGAATACGGGGAGCCGCGAGGCCTTGATCGCGGAGGTGGAGAAACTGCTGGTTGCACTTGGTGGTCCGGTGCGAGCCGGGCGAGCCGGTGCATGAACGAATGTGTTTGTGGTCTGCCCGTTGTGGGCGTGAGGAGGTAGAGCAAAGATGGCGAAAGCCAGGTCCAAACCCAGCGCGGAAAGCGTCAAGAACCGGAAGAGCGAGCTGACCGAGGCGGAGGTCAACGAGCGCTACGAGGCCGTCAAGCGCCAGACCGAGGTCCACATCAGCGAGCTCCAGAAGATGACCGTCGCCCAACTGCAGAAGCACGCCGACGAAGGGGGCGTCGAGGATTACACCGGCCTCAAGAAGCAGGACCTCATCTTCAAGATCCTCAAGTACCGGGCCCGGGCCAACGGCCTGGTCTTCGGTGAGGGGGTCCTGGAGGTGCTGCCTGACGGCTTTGGGTTCTTGCGCTCGCCGCGCTACAGTTACCTGCCCAGTCCCGACGACATTTACGTCTCCCCCTCGCAGATCCGCCGGTTCAGCCTGCGCACCGGGCACACCGTCTCCGGGCAGATCCGTCCGCCCAAGGACAGCGAAAAGTATTTCGCCCTCCTGCGGGTCGAGGCCATCAGTTACCAGAACCCCGAGGTGGTGCGGGAGGCGGTGGTCTTCGATGAACTGACCCCGCTCTTCCCCGAGGAACGCTTCGTCCTGGAAACCAAATCCGACGAGGTGTCCATGCGCATCATGGACCTGCTGACACCCATCGGCATGGGTCAGCGCGGCCTCCTGGTCGCCCCGCCACGCACCGGCAAGACCGTCCTCCTCCAGAAGATCGCCAACTCCATCACCACCAACCACCCCAAGACCAAACTCATGGTGCTCCTCATCGACGAGCGCCCCGAAGAGGTGACCATGATGGAGCGCTCGGTCCGCGGCGAGGTCATCTCCTCCACCTTCGACGAGCCCGCCAGCCGACACATCCAGGTGGCCGAGATGGTCATCGAGAAGGCCAAGCGCATGGTCGAGAGTGGTGACGAGGTGGTCATCCTGCTCGACTCCATCACCCGTCTGGCCCGGGCCTACAACAACGAGGTGCCCCATTCCGGCCGCATCCTCTCCGGCGGCGTGGACGCCACCGCCCTACAGAAGCCCAAGCGCTTCTTCGGCGCCGCCCGCAACATCGAGGAGGGAGGCAGCCTTACCATCCTGGCCACGGCCCTGATAGAGACGGGCAGCCGAATGGACGAGGTCATCTTCGAGGAGTTCAAGGGCACCGGCAACATGGAGTTGAAACTGGACCGCAAGTTGGCCGATCGGCGGGTCTACCCGGCTATCGACATCAGCCTTTCGGGCACCAGGCGGGAGGAACTGCTCCTTCACCCCGACGAACTGAAGCGCATCTGGGTGCTCCGCAAAGTCCTCAACGAGATGAACCCCGTGGAGGCCATGGAACTCCTCATCGAAAAGATCGGCAAGATCAAGAGCAACGCCGAGTTCCTCATGGCCATGAATATGTGAGAACCGCGGGGCGCGGGGCGCTCGCCCGTTGTTGGACTGGGTAACACACCTTGAGCCTGCTCAAGGTGTGTGCGAACCATCGCAAGATGCTTTCTCGGCTTTCATTTCCCCCGCTCCGCGCAGACCGCCGGCCGGCGTGTGTGGCAAACCGCGCGTCCACTCTTTCAACGCCTTCTCTTTTCTTTCTGTAGATGGAGCCAATGCGCGGCCCTGTTCATGAATCCCCTCTTCGTTTGCAGTGTTGCGAGTTCGCCTCCCCTGAGCAAGTCGACCAACTGAAGCACGGCGTGTATTGTCAGACGTGTCAGCTCCCACACGCAGTTGCGCAAATACCTGTTGTCAAGAAAGGGTCCGAGCTTCACTCTCTTCTCTGGAGCAAGGAGCCGCATACCTGGGTAGGTGGGGTGAGCTGCCGACTCACAGAACACCTGGTAGAACTCCCTCCTTTTCTGCCCTTCAAAACCATCCCGATGGTCTAAAGCCTGTCGTATTGTGGCTTGTGCAAACAGCCGCTTTCGTTCGGCGGCAGTACAGATGCGCCACTTCTCGACCATCTCTGGTTTGTAACCGAAGTAACTCAACAGGAAACCTGTCTCAACAAGGTCTCGTTGGATTGCGAAGGAAGCTTGATAGTAACCTCTCAACATCAGCTTCAACGACACTGCTACACTGTTGAAGAGCCTCGCTCCAAGCATCTGGATTGCCAGAAGATTCTTGTCTGTTTGCTGTTCCTCGTGGACGACAGAGTGGACTGTGTCGAGCGCATCGTGAATGAGCTGCAACTCATCGCTTGTTTCTCTGTCCCCTTGAAGGAGCGTCAGAGACTCGCGTTGAATACGTTCCTCTTCCTCGTCGAGCGACTTCAGATTGTCTGGAAGTTCGGGCAAGACAATGGTCATCCTTCGCTCCTGCAAACGCGAAACGCCCCACCATTCATTTCCGCAATTCCAAGATCGTTTCAACCACGTTGTCCACGTCCAGGCCCTGGAGGCGCCAGAGGTCGGGGGGGATGCCCGAGCCGGCGAAGGTGGTGATGCCCAGTTTGCGGAACTTGCAGGTTACGCCTTCCTCCGCTAGAACGTTGGCCACGACCGAGCCTAACCCCGTGTGCACGTTGTGGTCCTCGTAGGTGACGATGAGCCCGGTCTTGGCCGCGTCCCGGATGGCTTCCCGGTCCGGCTCCAGCGGCGTAGGCATGGCCAGGACGCGGATGTTGAGGCCCTTCTCTTTCAGTGTGTCGTGTGCTTCGAGAGCCATTGAGGTCAGGGACCCCATGGTGATGATGGTCCCGTCGTCACCGGCGCGGAGCAGGTCGGCCTTACCGTATTCGAACCGGTAGTCGGGGCCGTAGAAGAGTGAGCCGGCCTCGCGCTTTACCGCCGGGTGCTTGGAGCGTCCGCACGCTAGGCAGATGTTCCCGGGCTGCGTGACCAGGTAGCGGGTGACATGGTCGGCCTGGTTGGAGTCTGAGGGGACGATGAGTTTCCAGCCGAAGATATTCCGCATCGTCCCGACGTAGTCGATGCACTGGTGGGTCTTGCCGTCCTCGCCCACGTCGAGACCGACGTGTGTGGTCACTAATTTCAGGTTAGCCTCGTTGATGGCAGCCAGGCGCTGCTGGTTGTAGTCCTCGTCGATCGCGAAGACGCCGAAGCCGCCGAAAATGCTCACCACCTCGGAGATGGAAGCGGCAGCGGCGATGACCCCCGTGTTGTGCTCCTGCACACCTCCCTGGAAGAAGTTGTCGGGAGCGGCCTTGGCGAACCAATGGGTGCGCACCGAACTCGCTAAGTCGCAGTCGAACACGGCGATGGGGGTGCGGCCGGGCTGACCCACGTTGCGCTTGGCGATGTCTTCGAGGGCGTGGCCGAAGGCGCTGCGCTCATCCATGGCGTCTTCGTAGGTGATCGGGTCGCCCACGTCCAACGCGGGCCCGCCCTCGGGCTCGGGGATGTCGTAGACGGGGCGTGTGCCCTTGGCCCGGAGTTGCTGGTACTTTCCGATTTCGTTCTCCAGGCCCAGTTCGGCCAGGGCCTTGGCGGCGAGGTCCTCGGGGAGCGCCTTGCCGTGCCATTGCTCGTCGCCTTCCATGAAGCCCACGTCCTTGCCCATTACCGTGCGGGCCAGGACGGCGACAGGCCGGTCAGTGGTGTGGAGCGCCTGGCGAAGCGCCTGGTAGATGGCCTGGAAGTCGTGGCCGTCGATCTCCAACACTTCCCAGCCGTCGGCGCGATAGTTGGCGGCGATGTCCTGGGGCATCACGTCGTGGGTCTTGCCGCTGATCTGCCGCTCGTTGAGGTCGATGATGACGGTGGTGTTTGTCAGCCCGTACTTGACGGCGAACCGCCGGGCTTCCGACACCTGTCCCTTCTGCTGTTCGCCGTCACTCATGGCCACGAAGACGTGGTAGTCTTTGCCCAGCAGCCTCCCGGCCACGGCGAAGCCACAGCCTGCGCTCAGTCCCTGGCCCAGGTTTCCTGTGGACCACTCGATGCCGGGGACGCAGCGCTCGACGTGCCCCTCGAAGGCGCTCCCCGTCTGACGGAAGTGGGCGATGGCTTCGTCACGCACGATGAAGCCTGCGGTGGCCAGCGCCATGTAGACGGCCGGGCTGGTGTGGCCGTGACTGACCACGATGCGGTCGCGGTCCGGGTCGTGTGGGTCGGTGGGGTTGACACGGGCGCCGTGCCAGAGCACCAGGTAGAAGTCGATGGAACTCATGGAGCCCCCCGGGTGACCGCAGCCGGCGATGGTGGTCATGGTGATACTGTCGCCGCGGCACTGGCGGCCCAATTGGCGGAGTTCCTCCAAATCCTCAGCGCTGAGGGCTTCCGGTAGGAATCCTCGAAAGTTCACTGCGGTGCTCCTTGTCTGGTTTCCCGGTGACGGACGTGACCACTCATACGAGTCGGACGACGAGCCGCCAGTATAGTTTTCGGCGGACAGGGAGTCAAGCGGCCTGGTTTTGGCTTGCGCCGGGGAGCCCCCAGGCTATAGTGGCTGCCGGTTTGTTTCCTGCGGACGGGATGACGGGACTTTTGCAGAAGGGAGTCACAGCATGCTCACCCGCTGTGTGACGGAGATGCCCTCCCGGGTGGCGAACGCCTACCTGAGAGGGGGAGGGGACATCTGCATCGTTCCCATCGGCTCGGTGGAGCGCCTGGGGCCGCATCTGCCTTTGGGTACGCGCTGTCTGGTGGCCGAGACGTTGGCCAAGATGCTGGCCGAGGCCGTGGACGGGCTGTACGTCCCGGTGACCCCCTACAGCACCGTGGGGGACACCTGGGAGCAGGTCGGTTCGGTGGACGTGCCCGAGGAGACCCTCCTCGTCTACGTGCGCGATGTGGTGGACGAACTGGTGGGGAACGGGTTTCGCCGGATCATCATTCTCACCTATCTCGATTACCTGCGCTATTCGCTGCCTTGCGAGTACTACGAGGAAGAAGATTTGGCCATCGCTGGCGTGCACCTCAGGGAAGCGCTCCATCGCTACGGGACCGACCTCCCTCAGACGGAGACCTCCCTGGCCCTCGCCGCAGCCAAGATCCTGGGCAAAGACGCTCTGGCCAAAGAAATCCGGGACCGGACCAGGAGGCTCCTCGCCGGTAAGAAGTCCTTCACCCAACTCCCGGACTACGTTGTCCGACTTCGCCGATTCGCCAACCTCGCCTACGAGATGGGTCCTGATGGCTTCCCCGTCCTGCCGGGTAAGGGCGCCTCGGCGGCCAAGGGTGAGCGCATCCTCAAGCGGATGGTGAAGGACTTCACCCCGGCCGTCGCAGCCCTCAAGGAATACAACGACTACATCCTGCGTCGCGAATCACGAGGCTTCCAGCGCGGTGGCCAGTTCAAGTTTGAGCTCTGAAGGCTCTTATCGCTCCATAATGGAGGTGTAAGGCTATGGCCAAGCGGAAAACCGACGTCCTGGAGATGTTCCCCGACGAGGTGGAAGCCAGGCTGGCCAAGGGCGATGACATCGCCATCGTCCCCATCGGCAGCGTCGAGCAGCACGGGCCGGCCCTGCTGCTGGGCTGCGACGGCTGGGGTGTCCTGGGCCTGGCCACCAAGGTGGCCAAGCATTCGGGTGGAACGCTCTTTCCCATGGTTCCCTTCAGTTGGACGGGGGGTACGGACTACTTCACGGGCGGCATCAGCGTCCGCAGCCGAAACTTCATCGACTACCTCACCGCCGTGGTCCGCAGCCTCTGGTGCACGGGCTTTCGCCGAATCCTGCTGATGAACGCCCACGGCGGAAACTTCTACACCATGCGGGCCGTGACCCGCGACCTGCTCAAGGACGACGGCATCCCCGTCCTCTGCACCTACGGCACGCCTCGCTTCCCCGAACTCCAGAAACTGAAGTTCACCGGTGGCGAGGCGTCCTCCATGTGTGCCGGACTCAAGATACTGGGCAAGGACGGCCTCATCGGTGCCGTCAAAAAGTACAACCAGGCCGCCTACGAGGAGTTCGGTGACGTCAAGGTGACTCACGAACCTGAGAGTGTGCGTCGCGCCCGGCGGCTGGGGGTCGTCGGCCACGACTACTGGCACGAGTGTCTGCACGTGAAGCCGGGGCCGGGCATTGACGTGGCGGGCGGGGTGAGAATGAAGGAGATGGCCGGCAAGAAGATCGCTGAGCTTCTCGACCTTTACAAACACTACGTGGACGACTTCCTGGCGGCCCACGCCGATTGAGG